>JAOAPW010000461.1 GCA_025463105.1 Candidatus Acidiferrum typicum
AGCCACATCCCTTAAAACGCTTTTCGAAGAGTAACTATCTTGCGCCGGAAGATCGCTCGGGTCACCTGTCCGGAAGCTCAGCATCTGTACAGTTGATCCCGCTCTACGAGAGACACTCGCGCAAAGCGATATTGTCCGAGGTCTGCAACCTGGGCGCTGAAATTCAGTGAGTGACCGCGCCGTTTTCCGGCGGGCTTCAAGTAAAGCCCGCACCCCTAGCCCTTGCGAGCGATCTCGATGGAGCCTTTATAATATGCGCCGTCTTCGATCATGATTCGCGAGGTGGTCAGGTCGCCTACGACCGAGCCATGTTTCTTGATTTCAATGCGGCCACTGGCCAGGAGACTGCCCTTCACCTCGCCGAAAACGACAACCTCAGAAGCGGTAACTTCGCCGTTGACGTGCGCGTTTTGCCCGACCGTGAGCCGGTGTTCGCCCAGCGAGATCGGGCCGTCCACGTTACATTCCACCTGAAGATCCTCGGCGCCGGAGATTTGTCCCTTTATCGTCAAACCTGGTCCAAGCCAGGACGGTGCGCGGGTAGCGGTTCCATGAGTGCGTGAAGTTTCCAGCGAATTCTTAGTAGCTGTGATGACAGGCGCAGTTACGGGCGAGGGCGCTGGCACAAGTTCGGGGAGTGTTGATACTCCCGTTCCCGCCGACGTCCCCGGAGGATACGACGCTTGCTTGTTATTCCACATGAAACCCTCCTGAGGTTCAAGTTAGCGATGATGGACGCAATCTGGGTGTAATCAGTCTAGTTTCACGGTGCAGAATGAAGCAAGGCCGGAACGCAGACGAGTTGTCTGTTGCGTCACTGTGACAAAGACCAGTTATTGCTGGGGTCTGACCGGGGGCAACGGAGTTCCTCCGCGGGGAGGCGGCGAGGGCTGCTCGGACTCTGTGCCTGGGGCCGGAGTAAGCTGCTGATTCAGAGGAGGCACAACGGGCTGCCCAAGCTCCGTGCCCGGGGCCGGACCTTGCTGCTGGTTCAAGGCTGGGGGCGGAGGAGCGGCCACGCCTGGAGGCAAACCAACCGGCGCGCCAGGAGCGGAAGGCTCACCACGGCCGGCGTAAAGCGCGCGCGGATTTCGTGGTGGCAGGCGCAATGTTCGCGGCGTAATGATGAAGAGCATTTCCGTATCGCTTGTGTCGGCGAAGTGATTCCCCGTCAGGTATCCTGCGCCGGGCACCGTCGAGGTCAAAGGAAAACCGCTGATCGTTTTGGCTTCACTGGACTCAATAAGCCCTGAAAGGACCGAAGTTTGGTTTTCGCGCAGTCGAATTGTCTGATCAAGCGTGCGATTCGTGAGTATGGGGATGCCGTTGACGGAAGTTCCCGAAAGACTCTTGATATCGAACTCGAGATGCAGCGTCACTTCGTCGTCTCCATGCAGTCGCGGAGTCGCTTTTACTTTTAGTCCCAGGTCCACATACTCAGCCGAGGGATACGCGGTCTGTCCGGAAGTGGCAGATGATAATGCCGATGGAATCAGGGACTGCAGAGAGTTGAGTGTGACGGTCACTGTATTCGAGGACTGATTCGCCGCGATAACGTCTAACGTACCGTCACCGTTCAAATCCGCGGCGGCAACGGCAACTGGCGCGTTGCCCGTGGGAATTCCCACGGGAGCGGCAAACGTGCCGTCTCCGTTGTCGATCAAAACGCTCAACTGATTGCCTGTGCTATCCGCAACGGCAAGGTCCGGAGCCACTCCACCCGTTAAATTGGCGGCCACGATTCCTACAGGGCCTGAGCCCCCCGGGAAATCGGTATGTGCGCCAAGCGTTCCGTCACCGTTGCCAAGCAGAATCGAGACTGTGTTGGTTGACGCGGTCTGGTCGGTTACAGCGAGATCCTGTTTGCCGTCGCGATTAAAATCTCCTACGGCGATCCCCGCCGGACCACTGCCTGTTGCGGGATTTTTGCCGGTCGTGGGGTCAAGTTTCGCGGTGAACGTGTTGTCCTGATTTTGCAAGAGAATAGAAGCAGAATTGTCACTTTGGTTCGTGACCGCCAGATCCGGACGCCCGCTGCTGGTGAATTGGGCGGACGCTATTGCCGTTGGCTTGACGCCAACTACGTAGCTGGCTGTTGTGTTGAACGTTCCATTCCACTTGCCCGTCAATGGATCCTTATTGCCGAACCAAACCAGAACGTTACCAGGGGACGTGCCGTTGCCCTGGTCGACGATTGCCAAGTCCAGGATGCCATCGCCATTCATGTCCTGCGCTAAAAGTGCGACTGGGCGAGATCCAGCCGCGGTCAGAAACTTCGTTGGTGCTTGAAAAGTGCCGTCGCCATTGCCCAGGAGGATTTCGACGTCGCCTGGAATTGTCGAATCACCGGCATCCGCGACGACGATATCCGTTTTGCCGTCCCCATTGAAATCTCCCACCGCGACCGCCGAGGGTAACCTGCCTACGGTGTATTTATCCGAAGCGGAAGGAGTGAGGAACGTCCCATCGCCAACTCCGTGATAAATCCAGATCGTGCTGTCCGTTTGGTTGGCGACCACAAGATCCTGAAAGCCGTCACCGTTGAAATCGGCCGTTGCCACCGCTGCCGGAGCGACGCCTGTCGGGTAGTCGGTGCGAGGCAGCAGGCCGGGCGGAATAGCTCCGCCGAGCCCCGTTGCTGATGTCGCCAGACTATTCGAAAGTAATCCCAGATCGATGGGATAGCGGTCGCCAACAAAAAAGGTGGCCGCTTTCCCATCTTGCGCGCGCAGCAGCACGCGCCGTGCGCTGCGGACCGCGCTGAGCGTCTGGCTGAAATTCGCGCTTGCTCCAGGGACAGTCGCAAGAAAAATTGTTTTGCCGCCTCCAAAGGCGATCAGCGGCGGAAGCGCGGTACCTAATCCGCCAAGAATCGATGCCAGCGCGCTGTTATTGCCAAAGATGGTTTGTAGAACTTGTTGGAGCGACTGGTTATTTTGCGCCGACTGAAGCTGCCGGATTTGGTCCATGCTGAGCGTGAATACGGTGGTGGACGATGGAGGCGTAATGCCCAATTGGTGCGCCTTGTCGCGGTCGACCTCAAGAATTTCAATTTCAAGCATCATCTCGCCGCGCGGCTGCTCGATTTGATCCACCAGAGCCTGAGCCAGCGCGACGTTTTGTTCCGTGCTTCGCACCGTCAGGGTTCGCGAGGCGGTATTGAGCTGCGTCCTGGTGATGCCGGTCATTTCGCGGATCATTCGGACGGTTTCGTTCATTTCATCCGAGGTGACTGAAGCGGGGAGCACCAGGCTCTTTTCAATTTCGAGGCCGTATTGACGCACTTTCTGGGCGGTGTCCTCCGTAACGAAGAGCGTATGATCGTCCACAACACGTGTGAATGTCCGCGTCTGGCGCGACAGCACTAGTAAGGCTGTTTCGAAGTCCACATTCGGTGCTCGGAATCGTATGGAGCGATCCGCCAAATCCCCATCAAACGCAATCGTCACTCCGAACTGCCGCCCCAGCTCTTCGTAAGCGCTCCGCGTGGTGCCCTTGTAATCGAAGTCCCGCATCCCGGGTTTCGGATGCAGACGCGGCAAACCGGCGAGCCTCGGTCCTTTCTCGGGAGTTACATCGGAAGAGTTTGTGGGAAGCTCCGAAAGACGCTCTTGTGCAATCGCGTAGTTTGGGTCGATTTCAAGAGCGCGCAGAAGCTGTTCGCGCGCGCCAGCGGTGTCTCCAGTAAGTAGTTGGCGTTCGGCAAGGTCGGCAAGTCCCTGAACCAACTGGAAGCGGGCATGCTCGCGGAATAGAGGATATTCTTTATTTCCAGGGGAATAGGCGGTCGCATCGGAATAAGCGGTGTAAGCAGCCTTCCAATCGCCTTCCTGCTCTGCCCGTCGTCCTGTCTGATAGGAGTTCTGCGCACGATTTTTATCGGGCCGAGGGGCAGAAGCTTCGGAAGTGCTCGCTTTGGTGGCCGCTGGGGCTACTGGCTGGGATCCGGCAACGGATTGCGGATAGGCAGGAGTAGTAATGAGCAAGGCCGAAAGCAGGAGTGACAAAAAAGGCTTAACCCCGATTGCGAGCGGGTGTTGAAGCCGCCCAAGCAAGATGCAGGGTCGAAATTGAGGCAATTCCATCTCCATGTAGATGCACATTCTACCCTAAACGTGCGGGCTCCACGTGAAGCCGGTACCCGAAAAACAACGGCGCGTTGTGGAGCACGACTGCGTAGGCGTGGCGAAGGGTAAACGTCCTTGACGTTGCTCGGCGGGGCGTGTACACTAGAAGTTCCAGTTGCTACTGAGTTGCAACTGGACACTCTACATATACAACTGGTCCCACAAAGGACACGCCGTTTGCTCTCGTCATTTTTGATCGCTCTTCGAGAAGGCGTCGAAGCCGCTCTGGTTGTTGGCATCGTGCTCGTGTATTTGAATCGTACGGGGCGCGCGGCATTGGTGCGCTGGGTTTGGGGAGGCGTCGCGGCTGCGACCGCTTCCAGTCTCGCAGTGGCCATTGCTTTGGAGCGGTGGCGCGTGAGCGAGGATGGGTTTGAGGGGTTGCTGCTGCTGATTGCCGCGGTTTTCGTCGTCACCATGATTTTCTGGATGAACCGCGTGGCGCGCCACTTGAAAAAAGAAATCGAACAACGTGTGGAAAATTTTGCCGAAAAGAGCACGTTTGCCGCGGGTCTCGGTCTGGCTACGTTTGTATTCCTCATGGTGCTCAGGGAAGGGGCCGAGTTGGCGCTTATCCTGCGCGCCGTGGAACTTTCCAGTGAAGGCCTGGCGGTCTGGATCGGCACGAGTCTGGGCCTGGGCGTGGCGATTGCCGTGGGCTGGTTTTTCTTTCACGGAACGCTGAAAATTTCTCTGGGGAAATTTTTCGCGGCCACCAGCACGATTCTTATTCTCGTAGCCATTCAACTTGCGCTGACCGGCGTCCATGAATTGAGCGAAGCGATGTGGCTGCCGTCGAGCAGGGTCGAGATGGCATGGATTGGTCCGATCGTGCGCAACGAAGTTTTCTTTTTCACCGTAATTCTCGGCGCCGCTGCGATTCTGGTTTTGCGCGAGTGGATGGCGGCGCGCGGCAAGGCAATAGGGAATATTTCCGATGCCGCCGAACGGCGACGCCTCGAGTGGGAACGCCGCAAGCAGCGGCGATGGGCGTTCGCTTCGGCATTTACATGCACGGCAGTCATCCTGATTCTTGCCGCTGAATTTGCATATACGCGCGTGACGGCGACAACCGAAGCGCGCGCGATTGAGGCCAGCGGCAATGAGGTTCGCGTTCCTCTTTCGGAAGTAAGCGACACGAATCTGCATGTTTACAGCGTCACCGCCAATGGAACAAGCCTGCGATTTATGGTGATTCGTAAACCGAACGGAAGCTGGGGAACGGCGCTCGATGCCTGCCTGATTTGCGGCATGGCCGGGTACCGCCAGGATGGATCGAACGTAGTGTGTCGCAACTGCGCTTCCGCCATTTACATTCCGACAATCGGAGAAGCGGGTGGGTGCAATCCTGTCGGCGTTCCATCGCGAACGGAAAACGGCGCGCTGGTGATTGATGTCTCGACGCTCGCCGAAGCGAGGAGTCGCGTCTCTCACTAGAGGCTGCCCGACTATGTTTTTTCGCATTGTCAGCGATTCATTTGCGCGCAAGCCTCGTCGAAAGGCGCTAACCGCTGCCGCGCTGGCGCTTGGCATGGCCGTGGCCACGGCCACGCTGGAAGTTGCGCTCGACGTTGGGGATCGCCTCGCACGCGAATTCCGCTCTCTGGGCGCGAATCTCCTCGTTACTCCCGCAACAGATACGCTTCCTCTCGAAATTGGCGGCGTCGATTATCGTCCTGTGGATGCCGGCGCATACTTGCCGGAAGGCGAGTTGGGCAAACTGAAAACAATTTTCTGGCGCAATAATATTGTGGGATTTGCGCCGTTCCTGGATGTTCCGGTGGAGATTGCATCGCCGTCCGCACGTGGAAATCAAGTTGGGGGCGCAGGCGCGCATGACACCGCCCGCGAAATGTTGATTGGCACGTGGTACAGCCACAGCGTAGATGTTCCCGACGGCAGCAAATTCGTAACCGGTGTTTCTTCCACCGATCCCTGGTGGCATGTCGATGGCAGATGGTTTTCCGATGGCGCCGAGGAGACCCTGATCGGCGCGGGACTTGCCCAGCGTAAAAATCTGCGAGTTGGAGACACGCTTACCGTTCGTTCCGGAGAACGCGCGCACGCGCTGGCCATTACCGGAATTGTTTCAACGGGCGGACGCGAAGACAACGCCATCCTCGCGCCACTGAAAGTGGCGCAGGATCTTGCCGGACATCCCAACCGCTATCGCCGCTTGCTGGTGAGCGCGCTGACTAAACCGGCGGACGCTTTTTCCGAGCGCGATCCCTCTAAAATGACGCCGGCCGAATACGACCGCTGGTATTGCAGCCCGTACATTGCCTCGATTTCGCACCAGATGCAGCAGGAACTTCCGGGCATCGAAGTCCGCGCCATACGGCAGGTGGCCGAGGGAGAAGGACGAATCCTCACGCGGGTGGGCAGCCTGATGTGGCTGGTAACATTTGCTGCGCTGTTTGCCGCAGCGCTCGCAGTGGGCGCAACGTCCGCAACTACAGTGCTCGAGCGGCGCTCGGAAATCGGGTTGATGAAAGCGCTGGGCGCGAGCCGTCGCACGGTCAGCGCATTTTTTATTGCCGAGCAATTGCTGCTGGCGCTTGTCGGTGGAATCGCGGGTTACGCGATTGGCCTGGAGCTCGCGCGAATACTTGGCATCGGAATTTTCGGAATGGCTCCCACGGTTCGATGGATTCTGTTCCCGATCGTGCTCGTGCTTGCCGGCGTTGTGGCCTTGCTGGGCAGCCTGATGCCGCTGGAACGCGCGTCGCGCGTTGATCCCGCGCCTGTATTGCGGGGTGAGTGAAGACGTGCCGCGCCGCTCCGGGTCCATGTTCTGGCGAATCTTCCGGCAACTGCTGCGCGCCAGCCGCGGGCGCCTCACAGTCGCTCTGATCGCGCTTTCCAGCGGATCTGCGATTTCCTCGGCGCTTCTGAATATCAATCTTGATGCCGAACAAAAATTAAGACATGAATTTCGCACGCTGGGCGCGAACGTGGTGGTTGCGCCGCCTTCGGCGGGCAGTGACGCTGCGCTTGCCGATGCCTCCATCATGGATCGCATCGGGATAGGCTCTCCGCAAATGATTGCGGCAGCGCCGTACCTTTACGTGGCGGCGAATGCCGGCGCGCAGCCCGTGATCCTTGCGGGCACCTGGTTCGACCAGGTGGCAAAAATGAATTCGTGGTGGAAGGTGGATGGCGCCTGGGTCACCTCCCGGGATGACAGTTCGCACTGCCTTGTGGGTCAGGCAGCGGCCCACCAATTCGGGCTTGCGCCCGGTAGTCATATCGAACTGCGCGCCGGGGAACGAAAAGTTTCGCTCACGGCGAGCGGAATCATAACCGCGGGTAGCGACGAGGATACCCAAATTTTCACCAGCCTCGAAGTCGCGCAGAATCTTGCGGGCTTGCCCGGCCGCGTGAGTCTTGTCCAGCTGAGCGTTTCCGGAACACCGTCCGAGATTGACGCATTCACGAGCCGCCTGGCTGGTGCATTGCCGGGACTTGACGTCCGCCCGGTGCGAAAACTTGCGGCTGCCGAGGGATCGATTCTGGGCCGGATTCGCGGACTGATTTTTTGGACAATCACGCTCATCCTGATTCTTACAACGCTTGGCGTGCTCGCGTCCATGGCGGCGCTGGCGATGGAGCGCAGCCGGGACGTCGGCTTGATGAAGGCGCTCGGAGGATCCGTGCAGCGGATCATGCGCTTGTTTCTTGCGGAAGCTGCAGCGCTCGGCGTGCTGGGCGGCACGATTGGATTTGCGATCGGCGTCGTGCTCGCGCGATGGATTGGAGGGCGTGTTTTCGGCGTCGCGATTTCACCGCGCCTGGCCGTATTTCCTGCAACAATTATTCTGGCGGTCGGTGTAGCACTGCTGGGCGCGCTTCCGTTGCGGCTGCTCGGGCGTGTGCGTCCGGCAGAGATTTTGCGGGGAGAATAATGACGCCCCTGGTGCAAGTCGAAAATCTTGAGAAGCGGTTTGATGCCGTTCGCGCGCTCCATGGCGTAAGTTTTGAAGTAGAAGCGGGCGAATGGATTGCTATCATGGGGCCGTCGGGTTCCGGCAAAACAACTTTGATCAATATTCTCGGAGGACTCGACCACCCTACCTCAGGGCGCGTAGTGGTGGATGGCATGGAGATCGGGGAACTCAGTGAGCGCGAACTAACACGTTACCGCTCTGACAAAATCGGTTTCGTTTTTCAGCAATTTCATCTCGTCCCGTATCTCACGGCGCTTGAAAACGTCATGCTGGCGCAATATTTCCACAGCATCACCGATGAGAAGGAAGCAGCCGAAGCCCTGCGCCGCGTTGGCCTGGAAGATCGTCTGGAACATCTTCCCGCGCAACTTTCAGGCGGCGAACAGCAACGGGTGGCCATCGCGCGCGCCCTGATAAATCATCCGAAACTTATTTTGGCCGACGAGCCCACAGGAAATCTCGATGAAGAGAACGAGGCCACGATCCTGAAACTTTTGCACGAACTACATTCTGCCGGGCACACCATCCTGGTCGTTACGCACTCGCAAGCCATCGGGAACCTCGCGGACCGGCGCGTCGAACTTGAACATGGGCGGCTCGCGCGCATCACTCTTCCGGTAAGATAGAGCTGACGGCCGAACTCGAGACATGTAGCGCTCACCTTCAGGTGAGGATTTGCTGAGATTTCACAGTGCCCGCCTGAACGCGTGCTCTACAGAGACAGCCCGAATTCTGCGGTCAGCTAAGATAGCCATCCAATGCCGATACCACTCGATGAAAGAAGGAAGCCCGCCAGCGTAAAGGTGCACGTGTCCTCGGGAAGCGGTGTCGACATCACCTGGTCCGACGGCCACGCCAGCCATTACGATTTCGCTTATCTTCGGGAGGAATGCCCCTGCGCGATGTGTAACGACGAGCGGGGGAAAAAAGAAGAGAAACGAAAAAACGATGAGCGCCTGAAAAAAGAAAATCCGCACGGAGCGTCCCCGCTCATGAGTTCGCCGGCGCTTCCCATGTTCAAGCCTAAACTTCGCGCGCAGGCCGCGCACGCCGTTGGCAATTACGCTTTGCAGATCGATTTCAACGACGGGCACACAACGGGTATTTATAGTTTTGATTATTTAAGAACTATATGTCCCTGTGAAGACTGCGCTCGCGAGTTTCGGACAGCTTCAGACTTATCCTCTCGATAGATAGAATAAATACCCACCGGCCTAGACAGGGTCCGACATCCGTGCCAAGATAAATTCTTTATAAAATCCTTATATCAACTATGTCATCGACTACCACAGGCCCAAATCCTGAATCGCCGCGAACCGTAACGATTCCCCGCGTCATTGTGGCCACCACGGCTATGCTGACGTTCATTTCTTTTTGGCAGGCCGCCGCCATTGTTCTGAACGATCTGGCGTCGTCGGCCTACTACGCCGGAGGCGAATCGGAGAGCTTCATCGGCAAATCGGCGCCGTGGTTCATTCTCGCCGTCATGTTGTTTTCCTACTGCGTTCGGGCGATCTATGTCGAAAGTTGCAGCATGTTCGTGCGCGGCGGCGTGTATCGAGTTGTAAAAGAAGCGCTGGGCGGGACGCTCGCAAAATTTTCCGTTTCGGCATTGATGTTCGATTACGTTCTGACGGGACCGATCAGCGGCGTTTCGGCAGGTCAATACCTGGCGGGGCTGCTGAATGAACTTTTCGCCTACTTCCACATGGGCATTGTTCTCCCCGAGAATTCGACGGCTGCGTTTTTCGCGGTCCTCGTTACGCTTTATTTCTGGCATGAAAATATCAAGGGAGTTCAAGAGTCCAGTCACAAGGCGCTTCGCATCATGCAGATCACAACGGTGATGGTGGTGCTGCTCATCATTTGGTGTACCTACACGATTTGGGTGCGTGGCGCGCATCTCCCTCCGTTTCCCTGGCCCTCCAATATTCAATTGGACAAACGATCGCTGGGGTGGCTCTACGGCAGCCAGATCATAAAAATGATTCCGATGATCGCCGTGTTCGTCGGCATCGGACATTCGGTTCTGGCCATGAGCGGCGAGGAATCCCTCGCTCAGGTCTACCGCGAGATCGAAGCCCCCAAGCTGCCGAATTTGAAAAAGGCCGGCCTGATTATTTTCATTTACAGCCTGCTGTTCACCTCGCTCGTTTCGTTTTTTGCCGTAATGATTATTCCGGATAGCGTACGAGGCCAGTATTTGCAGAATCTGATCGGCGGCCTGGCCATGAATCTTGCCGGACCGTTCACGGTGCGGCTGGTATTTCATGCGTTCGTCGTGGTGGTGGGCACGATGATCCTGGCGGGCGCTGTCAATACGGCGATCGTGGGCTCGAATGGCGTGCTCAACCGTGTTTCCGAAGATGGCGTGCTGGCCGATTGGTTTCGGCAGCCGCACCGCAAATTCGGGACCTCGCACCGCATCATCAATATGGTGGTGGGCTTCCAGATTCTCACCATCCTTGCCAGCCGGGGCGACGTCACGTTTCTCGCCAACCTCTACGCCTTCGGCGTGATCTGGAGTTTTACAATGCAGGGCATTGCGGTGCTCGTAATCCGATACACGCATCCCGGAGACCGGGAATACCGCGTGCCCTTGAATTTCCATTTGTTCGGAAAAGAGATACCGCTGGGACTTGGATTGATTACTTTGACCTTGTTCCTGATCGCCATTGTGAACCTTTTCACCAAGCCCAGCGCGACCATTGCCGGCACCATTTTTTCAGTTGTTATGTTCGGCGTATTTTCTGTTTCCGAGCGCATCACGCACCGGAATCGCGGGGCTGCGCATGTTGAAATGGACCAATTCAACGTGGCTGCGCAGGAAGATCTCTCCCCCCAGAGCGTCGGCGTGCGCGCCGGAAACATTCTGGTTCCGGTAAGCAATTATCATGCGCTCTACCATCTGCAGGCGGTCCTGGATCGCGTAAAGCCGGAGCGCAACGACGTCGTCGTCATGCACATCCGTCTTCTCCGCAGGTCTGCCTCCGGCTCGAGTGAGCTCGAAGCCGAGCAGCTCTTCGGCAGCGTCGAGCAGCTTTTGTTCACCAAGGCTCTCTCACTGGCGGAGAAACGCGGGAAACCCATCCGCCTGGCTGTCGTTGCGGCGAATGACATCTGGACGGGCATTCTGAACGCCGCTGTGAAACTTCAATCCAGTACGATCGTCCTGGGGCGGTCCGCGAAGCTATCGGTGGCTGAGCAGGCGCGCGAAATCGGCCTCGCCTGGGAACAACTTCCCGATCCACGCCCGCAATTTAATCTGGAAATCTTTGCCCCAGGCGGACAGCGGGAATATTTCCTGTTAGGTCCGCACGCGCCGAATTTGACTTCCAACGAAGTCCGGCTGATCCACCGCCTCTGGCTGCGCTTCAGTGAGTTGGTCGCTCCCGATGAGCTTCACCATCATGACATCGTGCATTTCGCGCTCGATGAAGTGATGAACGAGTTGAAGGAAGGCAAGGAAGCAGATGTTGTCGCGCGCCTGAAGCAACATGTGGAACAGAACAAAGCCAAGCGAACGAATCCATCGTAATGGTTTGCGGGTCATGCCCAACGGTGGTCTCTCCGCGTTGAACTCCTAAATTCCGCCTACGATTTTCCGGGAGCAGAGTGAAATGGATCGGGCTGCGGGGAATCGGGGCTTGGCTCGGGGCTTGGTATATCCAGGTTGATTACAATCGGCTCCTGCCCGCTACGTACAACGACTGCCTCTACAGGCTGATCGCGCCTCGCGTTAAGTTCCTGGTGCGGCACATAGGGTGGCACGTAAATGAAGTCCCCGGGGCCGGCCTCGTCCACAAATTCCAAATGGTCTCCCCAGCGGAATCGCGCGCGCCCTCGAATAATATAGAGCACTGTTTCCAGTTCTCCGTGGTGATGCGGACCCGTCTTGGCGTCAGGATGCACGACGACCGTACCCGCCCAGAGTTTTTGCGCTCCGACACGAGCATGCGAGATGGCTTCGGCGCGGGTCATTCCAGGAGTTTGCGGTGTATTCGAATCCAGCTCGCCGCTTCGGACAATTCGAATGCCATGCTGTTTCCAGTCGGGTTTGTCGTTTGGCTTTGGATCGGGCATGGCCTGCTCCTTTATTTGCCGCCGTCGTAATGAAGTTCGGTGTTCACCAATCATCAAGCTGGAAGCAGCCCAGAAGTGCAATGCGCGCATTTCGTCGCCTTCATTGGTATGGCGGAAAGACAGTAGGGGCAGTCGCGCGTTGCCGCGGGCGCCGGCGCGGGCTTCGGCGCCAGACGATTTACCTGGCGCACCAGCAGGAACACGGCAAAAGCCACGATCAGGAAATTGATGATGGTGTTCAGGAACAGGCCATAGTTCAGCGTCGCCGCGCCTGCAGCCTTGGCCGCCGCAATTGTTGGGTAGTGTGTGCCGGACAGGTTGACAAAAAGATTGGAGAAATCTACGTGTCCGAGCAGCCTGCCGATCGGCGGCATCAGAACGTCCTGCACGAATGAGGTAACGATTTGCCCGAACGCGGCCCCGATAATGATGCCAACCGCCATATCGAGCACGTTTCCCCGCATGGCAAATTCCTTGAATTCTTTAATCATGGTGGAACTCCCTTCTTAAGAGCAGCCGACTAGAAATTAATCCATTCGGAGCGAGAGTCCTACGATGAACAGGCCGCGAAGCACAAGGACGCCGCCCGTCAATGCCAACATCGTCCCGGCCCAACGCAATTGTACAAATATCAGGCTCAGCATCATCAGGCCTACGATTGCCAATGAGGTTCCGCCCAGGCGTGCGGCCATGCGATCGGCTGTTCGCGCGGCCTTCCGCGTTTTTATCCAGGCCCGCGAACCCCAATACACCAGGACGACTCCCAGGCCCAGCCACGCGGGTTTTCGAGGATCAAACATGAATCGGTTGCTCAATCCGACCCAGATGAGCAAACCTCCGAGCAGCACAAATATCAGCTCGTTCGTCATTCGCAAAAGGCTTGCCGGATTTGGCATCGCAGCGCCTGGAATTAAACCCGTTCAATCCGCAACGATTTCACGACGACCGGCGTTTTCGGCTTGTCATTCGCGCCGCGGGGCAATTCGGAAATCTTGATGGCCAGGTCCAGCCCTTCCACCACTTCGCCGAAAATTGCATGTTTGTTATCCAGCCAGGGTGTCGGCGCGACAGTGATAAAAAACTGGCTGCCATTTGTGTTGGGCCCGGCATTGGCCATCGAGAGTTTGCCCGGCTTGTCATGCCGCAAAGAGGGGTGAAACTCGTCGGCAAAGCGATATCCGGGATCACCGGTTCCTGTCCCCAAGGGGCATCCGCCTTGAATCATGAATTGCGGGATCACACGGTGGAAGAAGAGCCCATCGTAAAACGGCCGCTTCACTTTCTGCCCTGTGCCCGGATCTTTAAACTCCTTTGTTCCCTCCGCGAGGCCGACGAAATTCGCGACCGTCTGAGGAGCCTCCTTTTCGAACAATCGGGCGACGATCGTCCCCTGCGAAGTATCGAATATGGCATATGTTCCTGGTGCGCGTGTCAAAGTTCCTCCTTGGAATCACGAAAATGCGTTTGCATTATCGCGCATTCCGTCCGGGTAGGCCAGCACTGGCCTACGCTGGGAAAACTTTCCGCAAGCAAGGGCGTGCACCTCAGTGTTAAACTCTCTTGCCTTTCGATGTTGCATCGTTGCAGCAGGTGAATGAATCTAATGTCAGCAGAGGGAATCTCCATTGAATGATGTGATTATCATCGGCAGCGGTTGCGCCGGATTGACGGCGGCCATTTATGCGGGGCGCGCCAATCTGAAACCCATCGTGATCGACGGTTTCGAGCCCGGTGGCCAGCTTTCGCTTACCACTATGGTTGAAAATTTTCCCGGTTTCCCGGATGGCATTCTGGGCCCGGACCTAATCGAAAACATGCGCAAGCAGGCGGAGCGATTCGGGACTGAATTCAAGGCTGGCGCTATCGCCGAAGTGGATTTGAGCAAGAGGCCCTTCAAGATTGCGACCGCGAAGGACTCGTTTGAGACTCGCGCGCTGATCATTGCCTCGGGTGCTTCAGCTCGGATGATCGGACTGGACGCGGAGCGCAAACTGATCGGGTACGGGGTATCCACCTGCGCGACCTGCGACGGATATTTTTTCCGCGGGAAGGAAATCGCGGTTGTCGGCGGCGGTGATACGGCCATGGAAGAGGCGACTTTCCTTTCCAAATTCGCGAGCCGCGTTAATTTGGTGCACCGCAGGTCGGAATTTCGGGCCTCGAAAATAATGGTGGACCGCGCGCGCGCCAATGACAAAATCCGCTTCCTGACTCCTTTTGCGGTCGACGAAATTTCCGATGTTACAAAAAACGGCGTCGAAAACGTGACTTTGCGCAACACCCAGACAAACGAAACCTCGATATTGCCCGTGGAAGGCGTTTTTATTGCCATCGGCCATGAGCCGAACACGAAAGCTTTTCGCGGCCAGCTGGACATGGATGAAAACGGCTACCTGATCACGCATGACGGCAGTCAGACCAACGTGCCGGGCGTATTTGCCGCCGGCGACGTGCAGGACCACCATTATCGCCAGGCGGTGACGGCTGCCGGCTCAGGCTGCATGGCCGCGATTGACGCCGAAAAATTTCTCGGCGCCCTCAAGGGCGTCTGACGCCGTCCGCCGATTCTGCCGGTATAGCCGGGCGAAAAATCTCCTGATGTTGCGCGCGCTGCTCCTCGAACTCGCAAAAAGCTCTCGTCTCCGCCGCTGGATTACGTCCAATGGCACGACGCGCGGCCTGGCGCAAAGGTTTGTGCCCGGCGAAGATCTCGGTGCCGCCCTCGAAGCTGCGCGCCGCTCGAATCAGGCCGGGATGACGGTCAGCCTGGATCATCTCGGAGAAAACGTGCTCACGCGCGGAGACGCGGAGCGCGCGCGCCAGGCCTACACGAATGCTCTTGACCGCATCGCGGCGGAAAACCTCAACGCGAAGGTATCGCTCAAACTGACGCATCTGGGGCTTGATCTTGGCGATGAGTTCTGCGCGAAGCAATTGCGCATTGTCACGCAGCGCGCGGCGGCACTTGGAAATTTTGTGCGCGTGGATATGGAAGGATCGGCTTACACGGATCGCACGCTGCAGATCGTCAAGCAGGCCCGCGCCGAAACCGCTGCCGTGGGAACCGTGATTCAAGCTTATCTTTATCGCAGCGAGAAAGATATTCAGGACTTGTTGAGCATCGGCTGCCGCATTCGATTAGTGAAGGGCGCCTACAAGGAGCCCTCGGAAATCGCGTTTCCCCGCAAAAAAGATGTCGACGCAAATTACGTAAAACTGATGCAGCTATTGCTTCCAAGCGAAATTTATCATGCCCTGGCCACGCACGATCCAAACATGATCGATGCTACGACACAGTTCGCCGCAGAGAGGAGCATTCCCAAGGACAAGTTTGAATTTCAGATGCTCTATGGGATTCGCACGGACCTGCAGAACCGCTTGGTGCGCGAAGGTTATCGCGTGCGGGTCTACATTCCATTTGGGCAGGATTGGTTTCCGTATTTCATGCGGCGTTTGGCTGAGCGTCCCGCCAATTTGATCTTTTTTGCGCAGAATTTGCTTCGGCGAGGATGAGACTATCTAAGTTGTATGGCCTTTGTGGATCTCTATTGGATGTCGATGCTGCTGTAGCCCGTGTCTAAGTGTCGCTATCGCGAAGCGGCCCGCTTGGATTCCCCAATGGACTCTCCCGGCTTAAGCGCGTGAATCTCCAGGCCGGCAATGTCCTGCGTAAGCTCGCGAAGCGCCTCGGGAGTTCCCGTCAGCGCCGGGAAAGTTCCATAGTGAATGGGGAGGACGTGATGGACCCCAAGCAGGCGAATTGCATAGGCGGCCTCGCGGGGTCCCATCGTGAAATGGTCGCCGATCGGCAGACAGACCAGATCCGGCTTGTAAAGTTCGCCGATAATTTTCATGTCGCCAAAAACGCAGGTGTCGCCCGCATGATACAGCGTAAAACCTCCGGGTAAGCGCACGACCAGGCCTGCGGCATCGCCGGCGAAGAGGCTCTTGCCGTTTTCATCAATGCTGCTCGTATGGATCGCATGGACCATGCTGACTTCGACGTCGTCGATCCGCTGCGTGCCGCCTTTGCCCATCGGCAGAACATTTGCGACGCCTTTTGATCCAAAGTAAAGAGCGAGCTCATAAATGGCAACGACCGGCGCGTTGTGCGCTCGTGCCAGAGAAACCACGTCCCTGGTGTGATCACCGTGGCCGTGCGTCACCAGAATCAGGTCCACTCGCTTGAAACTCTTCATCGAGGGGGGAAATGACGGATTTTCCTCCACCCAGGGGTCAATCAAGATGATTTTGCCGTTCGAAGCCGTGATTTGAAGCGTGGCGTGTCCCAGCCACGTAATTCTGTTTCCGGCGGTTCGAAGCATGGGGAACACCTCGGTTTAATCGAATTTAGAAGGGCGGTCACCCATTCTAACCGGGTCCGGCGGCCAATTCAAATTCGTGCGCCGAACCGCCAGCCAAGGCCCTATGATCCGAACGTGCTATAATTCTAGAGCCAGGAAATGCGCCTTGTGCAGTGCTATATTTGGTGGTATAAAACCGTTCTTTTCAAGTTGGTTGGGAGACCCGATTTTTGCGATATTTAAGCCCTGGATATCCCTCGAAGGAGAGTAGCGATGGCGTACGTAATTGCTGAGCCTTGTATCGGAACCAAGGACACCGCCTGCGTGGACGTTTGCCCAGTGGATTGCATCCACCCGCGGAAAGATGAGCCGGATTTCGAAACAGAGACGCAACTTTATATCAGCCCAGTGGAGTGCATTGACTGCGGTGCCTGTGTTCCTGTCTGTCCGGTGACAGCCATTTTCGCGCTTGAAGATCTACCGGAAAAGTGGGCCCACTTTACACCAATCAACGCAGACTGGTACACGAAGAAAGCCTAGTTTGGCCTGCCGAATTCGGCGAAATGGCGTTGGAAAGCGTTTGTGCGGCGTTCCAGGGGGACGCCGCATTCTTTTTAGCACCGCGAAGAGGCGAATTTGACACATATCATGCCTATCCTATCTTCTCAGTATCCTTTACCACCCCAAATATGAGATTCTGCATCATACCCAGGGCAGATTGTGGTCTAGCCCCCTCCGGGATCATTCAGTCGCACCAAAAGGAGTTGTGTCTTGGCCTCCATACGATCACTGCGGTCTGAAGAAACAGGACGGGCATTAGACGTCAAGCCGGAATCGCAATTTCGTGGCGAACCTGACGTCCAAATTGCTGTAGCAACGATCGCTGGAACTGCGACCGCTGTTCCGCCGTATCTGCTTACGCGAGACATCGTGAAACATCACATCAAGGATGTCTTTGGGTTGGAGGGCAAACGGCTCGAAGCGATCCACACCGTCATCGATAACTCGCAAATTGACCAGCGCCACAGCGTTTTCCCGGTGGAATACATCATTGAGCCGCGTCCTCTCTCGCAGATTAACAACGAGTATCGTGAGAAGTCGTTCGAACTGGGGCGTCAAGCGGCAGCGGACGCGCTCGCAAAAGCCGATATGGTTCCCACCGACGTGGACCTGCTCATGACCGTATCGTGTACGGGGGTGATGATTCCTTCGCTGGACGCGCACCTGGCAACGGCGATGGGTTTCCGCTCGGATGTGCGCCGACTCCCTGTAACTGAGCTAGGCTGCGCCGCCGGCGCCGCGGGGCTCGCGCATGCCGGGGAGTATCTGCGTGCTTTCCCGGATCGCACGGCGCTGCTGGTGGCAGTTGAGTTGCCCACGTTGACCTTTCAACGCAAGGACTTCTCTCAGGCCAACCTGATTTCCGCGGTTTTGTTTGGAGATGGCGCGGCAGCCGTGGTGGTCACCGGCAGGGAAGCCGTCGGACCGCGGATTGTCGCGTCGGAATGCTACCTGTTTCCCGATTCCCTGGATGCCATGGGATTTGACCTGCGTGATTCGGGATTTCATATTGTGCTCTCCAAGGACGTTCCGCAATTAATTCGTGAAAAAGTAAAGGAAATCGCTGAAGGCTTTCTTTCGCGCCAGGGGCTGCGGCGGGAAGATATTTCCGCGTTCATCCTGCATCCCGGCGGCCAGAAGTTGCTCTCGTTCATGGAGGCCGAACTGGGTCTCACGCGTGTCGACACGGAATTTTCGTGGGACGTACTGCGCCGCTTCGGAAATCTGTCAAGCGCCAGTGTGCTGTTCATCTTGCAGGAATGGTTGTCCAAGCGCGAGATGCCTTCGGGAAGTTACGGCCTGCTGATGGCTTTCGGGCCGGGATTTACTGCCGAGATGATCCTGCTGCAGTGGCCATGACCATCGCGTATCTTGTGTTACTTGCAGTCGTGGGCCTTGGGCGGCTCATGGAACTGCGCATTTCCCGCAGCAACCAGCAAAAACTTGAAACGCAGGGTGTACGAAAGATTGCCGAGCCGCATTTTCGCTGGATGGTGTTCACGCACGGCGCGGTTTTGGTGTACGCGGCGGCCGAAGTGATATTGCTCCACCGCCCGCTGATTCCCGCGCTGGCAATCACGATGGCGGTGTTGTTTGTTTTCGCCAATGCGCTGCGATGGTGGGTGATCAGGACCCTCGCGGGACACTGGAACGTGGAAGTGATGGCTTCCTCTCGTGTGGGTGTGGTGACATCGGGTCCGTACCGTTGGATTCGGCATCCGAATTACGTCGCGGTCGTTCTTGAGTTATTTTCGCTGCCCATGATTCACACCGCCTGGATCACAGCGTTGGCCGGAACGCTGGCGGACCTGGAAATTTTGCGGCGAAGGCTGCGGGTTGAAGACAACATGCTCTTGGCCGACCCTGCTTATCGCGCGAGCATGGGCGAGAAGCCGCGATTCCTGCCGAAATTTTTCTAATCCCGGTTCTACCTTCAAAGACATTTGCATTGGCTTAAGTCGAACCGCTGCCAAGCCGTTCAATGCGGGGAATTTCTTCTTTTGTCGGATCTTTTCCATCCTCCAGTGCCGCGAGCCACCGACGCACCGCAACTCGCAGAGGCTCAAGTTCAAGACCGCCATGAGTGTGCGGGAACCGCTCAACCTTTGTAAGTCCCGCTCGAAGAAGATTCTCGGTGCCCTGGCGATTCGCTCTGGAATAATGGTGGAATGCCGCCGCTACCTGGATTAGTCCTTGCAGGAACATTTTTTCCGGATCGAGAGTCTGCAGCCAGACTTCCTCCCAATGCTCGTGGGCCTCGTAGAAATGTCCGGAGTTGAAGGCTTCAAGTCCTTTCCGAAAAAGTCGATCTTTGTCGTGAGATTTCATCATCATTTAGCGTTCGCGAACGCGCGATCGGCAAATAGCACGGCATCATAGCAAATTCGGGGGCGCTTCACCGGCGCCTTAGAACAGCGACAATGTAATCGTGACGATAGTGGATTTGAATTTCATCCCCGAATGCCACCCGAGTTATGATGATGAATTCCTGGCGTGAGGTCAGCAGTTGCCGAAATTCAATCTGGTACTCCTCATTCACGCGCACCAACCCATCGGCAATTTTGATGAAGTCATGGAACAGACTTACGTGCGTTCCTATTTACCCTTTGTGGAATGTCTGTCACGGCATCCGCTTGTTCGCATGGGCCTGCACTATTCGGGTTCGCTGCTGGAATGGCTGGCCAAGCAGCATCCCGAATACCTCGTGCAAATCGCGGCGCTCGTCGCGCGCGGCCAGGTGGAAGTAGTCGGGGGCGGATTTTATGAGCCGATTCTGATCACCATTCCGCCGGAAGATCAAATCGAACAGATTCGGCGATTGAGTGATTTTATCACCAAAAACTTTGGAAAACGCCCGGGCGGCGCGTGGCTTGCCGAGCGCGTGTGGGAGCCGCAACTGCCCGCCGCCCTGGCGGAAGCAGGCGTGGAATACACACTGGTGGACGATAGCCATTTCCTGACAGCGGGCCGCGAACTGTCGGAGTTGTATGGCTACTACATTTGCGAAGAGCGCGGCCGTACGGTGAAGGTAATTCCCGGTTTGCAGCAATTGCGTTATTTACTGCCGTTCGGGTCCGTGGATGATTCCATTCGTTTCCTCCGCGAGGGAGCCGCCGAGCATCCTGGCGGAATGGCTGCTATGGGCGATGATATGGAAAAGTTCGGCGGATGGCCGCACACCTGGGAGCATTGCTACCGTGATGGATGGCTCGAGAATTTCTTCACGGCGCTGGAGGCAAACCAGGATTGGCTGCAGGTCATTCCACCTGGCGAGGCACTGGCAGCGCGCGCGCCGTTCGGCCGTGTCGATCTCCCTACGGCCTCCTACACGGAGATGATGGAGTGGGTTCTGCCGACACCCGCGCGGCAGAAGTTTCATGCGTTGCAACAGGAGTTTGCCCAACGTCCGGACGTGCGACGGTTTCTGCGCGGTGGTTTCTGGCGCGGATTCTTCAGCAAGTATGCGGAAGCGAATCTGTTGCATAAAAAGATGTTGCGAGTTTCCTCGAAGCTGCAATCCATCAGCCCCAAAAGCGCGAAAGGAACCGAGGCCCGGGAGAAAGCGATGACGCATTTGCTCCGCGCGCAATGCAATGACGCGTACTGGCACGGCATTTTTGGCGGACTTTATGCGCCACATCTGCGTACGGCACTATGGCGGGAGCTGATCATCGCGGAAACTCTTGCCGATGCGGCGCGGCAGAGGTCTGCGCAATATCGCGTGGCGGAGCGACTGGATTTTGATGCTGACGGGATGAAAGAAATTGAAATTGTGTCGCCGCAATTCGCGGCCCTGGTAAAACCGTCAGGAGGCGGCACTCTTGAAATATTGGATTTTCGCCCGAGTGCGGTAACGCTGGTTAATTCACTGCAGCGTCGGTTGGAAGCCTACCACGCGCGAATCAGCGGCGCGGTAGCCGGAGGTGGCGGACAGGTCGCGTCGATTCACGATCAAATCCTTGCCAAGGAAGATGGACTCGAGCAACGGCTAAAGTACGATCGCTGGCCGCGCCACATGCTCCGCTTGCTGCTCTTCGCCGACGGCAAAAAGCACGAGGAATACGAGGGCATACGTCTCGAGGAAAACGCGGTGTTCGCCGCTGGAACCTATCGATCAGAAAAAGTGGAGCGAGATGAAGTAACGCTTTCGATCGAGGGACCGCTCGACGCGGCGATGGCTTCAGGCGGTCAATGCACCAATCTGCGCGCGTTGAAGACGATGAAGTTTACATCCACGACAGGAACCTGCGATGTGCGATGCCGGCTTGAGCTGGCGCGATGTGGCTCGGAAAGTAGTGCGGCTGAAAACGTCTCGCCGCTGCGATTCATGGCGGGTCTCGAAATCGTGTTGAACCTGCTGGCGCCGAATGTTCCCGACCGTTATTTCGAGTTCGCCGGAGAGCGGCATCAGCTTGCCTGGAGCGGCATTGTGGAAGGTTCGCAACTGCGCGTCGTCGATGAATGGCAGGACGTCGCGGTGACCATCGACGCTCCGGGTGCAAGCCATTTGTGGATCGCGCCGATTGAAACCGTATCGGAATCCGAAGAAGGATTTGAACGTGTGTATCAAGGCTCGCAGATCCTGGCGGTTTGGCCCGTACAATTGATGCCCTCCGCCAAGTGGAGCGCGGAAACCGTGCTCCATGTCACGAAAGCTCGTGAGAAGAGCGCAAAAAAGTGAACTGAAATCTATTCAGCAATCAACAAGTTTTCCGCAAAGGGCCATTCGGAATCAATCCATTGCGCCTCGCAACGGT
>JAOAPW010000149.1 GCA_025463105.1 Candidatus Acidiferrum typicum
CCACAGTCCACTTCTTATGACAAGCTGCTCTGGACGACGGAAATTGAAGCCATTGAGCTCGACCCGGCATGGAATCACGGCAATCCCATTGGGCGGTTCAATCGAGGTCTCGCGCTGGCCGCCGAAATAGAATCGATGAATGCAACTTCCCCCGATTATCGCGTGTCGCATACGAATTCCAAGGGATTCGAAGCGTTCGTCGGCGGCATAAAAAAGAATGCCAAGGGTGGCGCGGGCACGGCCAGTAATCAAATCCGCCAGCGGCAGGCCATTATCTCCTTCAATCTTCCCGGCGAACTCGGAGTTTCGCTCGAACAGCTTGCGTTACGCGTGAAATCCAAGATGCTGATTTTTATTCCAACCCAGGATCACCTGGTGAATCCCGAACCGGCGCGGAGATTTGCGGTAGCCGTTGGCGCGCCCATCATTACTCTGGATTCTCCCTGCGGACACCTGAGCTTCGCGTGCATTTCTGTGGGACCGATCGTGGCGCAATTTCTAGCGGACTCAGCGTCGGTGCATACGCAAACGTTGCACGAGGAAATTGTCGATCGATAGAAGACAAAAAGCTGCCCGCCCAAAAAGCGGGCGGCCTCTACAAAGCCAACCCACACAATGGCGATGTGGTTTTGTAGAGGACTCTCCGTCCTGTGTTTTTCGGACGGAGAGGGCATGTTTAGATTCAAGCGGACCCACTACCAAGACCCGGGAAATATTGCTAGGGCTTGGCGCCGGGTGGAAGGAAACACATCGGCAGGTCGCGCGACGTGCGCAGTCCTGCGGGAGCGTCGAGAATCGCAGGGATACAATTGACGACCACTGCGGCGGTGGCGATATCGCCATGCGTTCCACCGGGAATCGTAAGCGTCAAATTGGGATTGCCGGTAATCTCCGCGGTGTCGCCGGGTTCTCTCGCGCCCACAAACATCTGCAATTCCATGTAAATTTTTTCAACCTTCCCGGCAAAACCATGGGCGATCTGATGCACGCCGGCGACCTGCCCTGCGGCAATTTCGAGGAAAGCGGTCTTCACATGTTCGCGCGCGACGACCGGCTCAATGGTTTCCGTAATTTCGTCCACGCCCAGCCCCAGCGCGTCTGAAACCATGGCCACCGACTCGGGCAGGCCATGATGTTTGATCGCGCCCGCCGCGACTTGCGCGCGGAATTCCGCGACGCTCATCCCCGCGCCCACTTTTTTCTGCAGCGGCAAGCGGCGCTTGGAGGCGTCCACGATGCGCACCGCTCGCGCCGATTCAATTTCCTGCGAAGCGGCGCTCAGCGTAATCAGAAGTTTGTCCATCACGAAGCCGGGATTGATGCCCGTTCCAATCAGTGCGACGCCCCAGGTCTTGGCCTCGGCATCCAGTTGGGCCGCGAGCTTTGGATATTTGCGATACGGATACGCGAGTTCTTCGCATGTGGAGACGATGCAGGATTCCGCCGCCAGACAAGCCATCAACTGATCCATTACATCCGGCAGCAGCGAAGAAGTCGAATGGATGACCACGTCGGCGGATTCACCAAGCATGGCCGCCGCGTCGGCACTCACCGGAACGCCCCACGGCGCATTGGCGCCGCCTACCACATCGCCCAAATCCTGGCCCGCCTTGGACGGATCGGAATCGATGGCCCCGATGATTTCTATGGATTCTTTTTCCCGCATCAGTCGCACAATCGCGGCTCCGATGGGGCCGACTCCGTATTGCACCGCACGAATCTTCTTTTTCACCATGAGCTCCGTCGCGCACGCCGCGCGCTTCTTTCAAAAATAATATTTTCGCCGGCGTCCCGGGCGGCGGTTTTCGTTCACTCGATCAGCTGCCGATGTTGCGTGAACAACGAATTTAGAGCGAATACGATAAAGCAATCGTGCAGCGCGTTCAACCTGATTCGTGCGCCGATTAAGAAATAAATCTGACCACTATCCCGGACTCACTTGCCCGTTCCACGCTCGCGGCGGATAATGCACGAAGCGGCTCAGCGCGGCAGACCGCAACGGAGGCTTTCATGGCAACGGCAAAACTCTCGGAACAGCAAATTGCGGAAGAGTTGCGGAATCTCAAAGGCTGGAGCGTGCTGAGCGGAAATCTGCACCGTGTATTTGAATTCAAGGATTTCACGCATGCATTCGGCTTCATGACCCAGGTCGCTCTCGCGGCGGAAAAGATGGATCATCATCCCGACTGGTCAAATTCCTGGAACAAAGTGACGGTTGATCTATCGACGCATAGCGCCGGAGGCCTGACCAAAAATGATTTCGATCTGGCCGGAAAAATTCAGCAAATTCACGGCGGCTGAGCGCGCGGTCCGATTCAGCGCAATGCCAGTTCGAAGCAGAGCGCATTGGGAGTAGGATTTTTCGCATAAGCCGGTATTTCGACGAACCCAAATTTTCTATAAAGTGTTTGCGCCTCGCGCATGATTGGAAGCGTATCGAGTCGCATCTTCGCATAGTCCATCGCGCGAGCTTCTGCGATTAAATTCTCTACGAGTGCCTGCCCTGCACCTTCATTGCGAAATCCAGGCCGCACATACAACCGTTTCATTTCGCAGGTTCCCTCCTCTATTTTGCGCAGCCCGACGCATCCGACAGGCGCATCATGGCCGACAGGCCCGTCGTGCAGCGCAAGTAACAAACGGCCCGTTGGGCGGCCATAGAAACCCGGTAGTGAAGTTATCTCCAGTTCGAAATCCTGCAAGCAAACCTGCACTTCAGGTGACAT
>JAOAPW010000109.1 GCA_025463105.1 Candidatus Acidiferrum typicum
TGACTGCCGCCATCAACGCTAGCGAGGCGACATTCACTCCATCCAGGAAAGCGCCTGCCGTTGCCGATCGCCGGATGTAGGGAATAAGCGGCCCGCTGATGGCGACCAGCAAAAATGCCGGTAGGAAAATTCCCACCGTTGCCACGACCGCGCCCGCCGGCCCGCGCAGCAGGTACCCGATAAATGTGGCCGTCGTGAACACAGGTCCCGGCGTGACCTGTCCGATGGCAACCGCATCCACCAATTGCGCGTCCGTCACCCACGCTCTGTGCACCACCAGGTCAGCCCGCAGAAATGCCAGCAACACATAGCCGCTGCCGAAGACGACGGACCCAATCTTCAGGAAAACCAGGAACAACTGCCACATCGCCGGTACAACTGTTGCCGCGGCCGCTATCTCTGCGACGAGAAGAAGTCTCGTTGCTTTCAAAGCAACGGTGCGCCGCAACAGCGCAAACGCGCCCTGCGTTACGGTACGACGCTTTTTTCTTGCGAAATAAAATGCGTGGACCAAGGCAATCGTTGTTCCGGCCCCCGCAAGGATCACAATCGCATTCACGCCAAAAAAACTAAGCGCAACGCAGATCACGCCCGCGATAGCGAGTAGACTATTCTTGACCGCCGTGCGCCCGAGGCCCCACAACGCTTGCAGAATCACGGCCACAACGACGGGCTTCACTCCGTACAGCAGCCCGGCCACAGCCGGCAAATGTCCGAAGCGCACGTACGCCCAGGCGATGCACGCGACCAGAATTGCCGCGGGAAGAATGAAGCACATGCCTCCCACCAGCAATCCCATCCATCCGCAGCGCAAATAGCCAATGTGAATGGCCAGTTCGCTCGAACTGGGACCGGGAATCAAATTACTCGCGCCGAGCAAATCGAGAAATTGTTCGCGCGACAACCACTTGCGGCGGCGAACGAGTTCATCTTCCATGATGGCAATATGAGCTGCAGGGCCGCCAAAGGCCGTCGTTCCCAGGCGCAGAAAAAACAAAGCCAGTTCCGCGAGGGAATTTTTCTCCGAGGCAGCACCGGCCATAGACTGCTGATGCGGAAGATCAGCCATTTGTTTTCTTGGTTTGTCCTCGCTGGAGTGTAACGCAATCCCGTGCAGCCCAGATCGACTACCTGTTTTTCAATTGCGATTTTTAGGCAGGATGGAGCCGCCGGAGAGAAGTCCGCGAAGGCCGAGAAGCAGCAGGCGCGGCTGGCTGAGAGCGATGTGCCAGAGAACGCGTCCAGCCTCATCGCGCGTATACTGGCTCAGCGACCGGCGCGTCGAAGCATTCATCAGATCGACCAGGCGGCTGTAGTCGGCTTGTTTGAACTGGTGAATCGTGCGGCGAATCAGCAGATGCAAATCAAGTTCGCGGCGCAGTGAACGGAGTTCGCGGCTTTCTCCTCCATTGAGGATCGCTTCGCTCACTCCGAGGGCGCCGCGGAACCCGGTGACTATTCCTCCGACAGTCGAAACTTTCACTTGCCCTGCCGCGTCGCCAACCAAAAACACGCGCCCTGCGCCGACGCGGCGTTCGACGGGAGTCCAGCGATCGTAGACCGGAATACGCGCGCCCTGGAATCCAAGCGGCGTGAATCCTCGCTTGTCCATAAAGCGCTCCAGGCAGCGCCGCGTTTCCTGGCCGTCTTCGCCAATCAGTCCCAGCACCGCGCGTTCGCGCGATTCGGGAATCAACCAATAAAAGTAGGGCGTATCATCGGGTACGAACCAGACGCGAACCGTATCCAAAGACATGTCTGAAGGAATCCGGACTATGGCTTGAACGAGAGGTACCGTCGGCTGGCGCGGCCATCCGGCGGCTTGCGCGACGCGGGAAAGCGCTCCGTCAGCGCCGACAACAACGTCGGCGTGCAATTCCTCCGTGCGGGCGTCGCGCGCACGCTCGACGCCAACTCGCAAGCCGGTGCCATTGCTCTCGAGCGACACGAAACGGTTGCCAAAAGAAACTTTTGCGCCGTGGCTCTGCGCCTGTTCGGCAAGACCGCGAATCAATTTCGAGCGCTCGACAATCAGATCCGGACGGTCCAGCGGAACATGCGCGGCGCGCCCGTCGGTGAAAAGTTCAAATTTGCGGATTTCATTGATGACGGCGCTCTCGCCCACTCCGCCGAGCAGGGTGCGCATGTGGCTGGTGACGATCAGCGTGCGAGGCGTGTGATCGAGCCCTTCGGACCTTTCAAGGACTTCTACCGAGCATCCAGCGCTCGCCAGAAGAGACGCGGTAAAAAAACCAGAGGCGGAGCCGCCAATAACAGCGACCTGACGAGCGGATCCACGTCCTTTTTCGAGCTTCTGCCGCAGAGTGACCTTCCCGCGCCGCGAAAGTCAATCACATCCCACGCGGCGCATCGAGGTGGGAATGTTTCGCGAATCAATTTTCAGTTACAGGCAAATTTGGGCAGCCGCCCGTATTCCGGCGGGCTCCAAGTAGAGCCCGCACCCTGATTCCAGCGGCTCGAAGTAGAGCCCGGACCCTGATTCCGACGGGCCCCACGATTTACTGATCTGGGGTCTTCAAGTAAAGCCCGCGCACGTGAAGCCCTTCGTTTGCAGATCTCAGGGCGAACGTTCAGCGCAAAAGTAAAGCCCCCCCGGTCCTGGTCCGGCAGGAAGCTCGCCAGTCATTGTCACCCGCGCCCAGAAGGAAGCCAAGATTAGACACAGCAGTATAGCCAAACCTAGACATTAGGCAAGGCGGAAGGAAGGCAAAGCAATTGAAAATCCGCGGAAGGAGCATCCAGGCGGTGTTTCGAGCGCGGATTGACGCCTGGGAACGCCAATTTCCCGATTGGCGTTTCGTACGCCGCCAATCGGGAGATTGGCGTTCCCGGGTGCTTCCGCGTTCAGGCATTTCTTTTCCACAACGTCGGAACCGCTTCATTGAAACTTTCAGATAAATTCCAGATTGGGTTGCACAAAATCTTCTACTATTATCCCATTCGTGAATCGCGAAGTCCGCGAAACTCATCCCATACGCCATGAAC
>JAOAPW010000132.1 GCA_025463105.1 Candidatus Acidiferrum typicum
TAACCCTGCGCAATCGAGCGTCGCGCACGCGAGCAGTCGCTGCGGTTTTTGCCGTTGTTTTTCTTATGGCTGAAATCCCGGTGGCCCTCCCCGGGCCTGTTCCGGCCAGCATGAGCTACCCGTTAAAACAAGCGTTTGAACGATACGTAACGCTTACCGATAAGCGCAACATTGCGGAACTGAGTAAGGGCGCGCCGTTTCTCTGGGTGGACGCGCTGCCCGAGGCATTGCGTTCAGAAAAATATGCAGCGATGAAGCGTGGCGAGGTGGTGGCCGAAAGGCTGGAAACACGCGACAATGGCATTGAAATTCAGTGTCCCGGCGGATTGATTCATCATTGGGTTGGCACGCTATGGATCCCCGCGGCAACCCTGCCGCAAACTCTCGCGCTCGTTCAGGCCTACGACAGGCATGTTCAAGTTTATTCCCCGTTTGAGTTGCGATCCAGGATTCTGGAGCGCAATGGCGACGAGTTCAAAGTTGCCATTCGCTATCTCCGCAAGAAGATCATCACCGTCGTGCTCGACACTGTGTTCCAAATCGACTATCACACGCTCGACGCGACGCATGCATGGAGCCACGGCCGCACGGAAAGCGTTCGCGAGATCAAGAACCATGACACCCCGAGTGAATCTTCCTTTCCCGAAGGCCAGGACGGCGGCTACCTGTGGGGCATGTCCACTTACTGGAGGTTTGTCGAACGTGATGGCGGGACATATGTGCAGTCGGAATCGGTTTCCCTGACGACACGAGTTCCCGCTGGCCTTGGCTGGCTCATCGAGCCCTATATCAAGACCGTTCCCCGCGAATCACTCGAAGAAATTCTCATGGATACGCGCAAAGGTGTGCTGCATCCTCCCCTAAACTGCCCGCACGGCTGCGGCGCGGCGCCAACAGCTTATTTAAGGTAGGTGCGGACAATCTCGATGAGGTCGTCCGCGGCTTCTTCGGAGGATTTCGTTTTCCGCGGCATGTGATTGCGAATGTGGTCTTCCATCAGTTCGCCCATCAAACTATTGATGGCGCCGCGCGCAGCCGACAGGCGTTGCAGAACGTCCATGCAGGCCTCGTCCTGATTCAAGGCCCGCTCGACACCTTCAAGCTGCCCCACGATTTTTTTCGTGCGGTTGACCAGGTCCAGCTTTTCTCTCGATAAATGTGACATTTTTTCTTGACTACCCTATGGGGGTATGGTATCAAGGTCCCGGCTCGCAACACAAGGAGCCGAAAGGAAAACACGACACATGGAAATTCCGGTCCAAGAACCAGAACATCCGGGCAGTACGTGCCTCCCGGACCTTCACGGCGAACGAGCATAGCATAAGCCGCTTCCAATCCCTTTTTCGCTCGCTCTCGTGATGGAAATGAAAAATGGAGCGAGTGGGAACCTGCAAAGTTAGAGATAGAGATCCCCACCCGAAAAACAATTTCTCCCGACGAGGCGCTGGAAGCTCGGCCAGAACACGTGTGTGGATGGATGGGAGGCGATCATGTTTGACTTCATCACCAATCGCAAGACGCTTGTGCCGCATAAAAGTCTGTACTGTGTTTGGATTCGAGCTCACGAAGGCGAGGATGCCCCTCTCATTAGGGTATGGATCGATCCTTTCATGACCATGTTCGAATCGCAGGCCAAGGTGCACGAGCCTGACATTGAGAAAGCGCAAACGGCGATTCAAGCGACGCTCCGGGAAGACAGCGCTTCATGATTCACTTTCGGATTCACATTCGATGGATGAGCACAAACCTGGCCCGAATTTTTAACCGTCATTTCATGTTCTTTTTGACTCCGGGAATGGTCTACTTGCAAAGGGTGAAACGCGCACCACTTTTCGGGAAGGAAACGGCCCGCCCGGCTGCACCATTCGCCCTGAGGTTTCTTGGCGCGCTGCTTATGTGTTTTGCCGCAGTACACTCTGTGCGCGGCCAGGATCAGCCGCCGGACAAACCGACCGAATCGAGCGCTCCTGCGCCCTCGGATACCCCACCTTCCGACGAAACACCGACCATGTTTCCGCATTCTGAATCGACGCGCTTCTGGATCTCCGGTCAGGCCAATTTCATCACACAATGGCACCCGAATTTTCACTCGTCATACCAAGGGCCCAACAGCCTTTCTCCTGAAGCGCAGGACGCCAGTTCACGCGTTCTGACGCTCTTCACGGGATTGCGGCTTACCGACACGTCGGAGATTCTGCTTGATGTTCAGGAAACCGGAGGCCACGGGATCGGCGAAGCGCTGGGCCTGGCTGGATTTACGAATCTCGATGTTGTCCGAAATCCGCAGCTGAGTAAGGCGCCTTATGTGGCGCGTCTGATGTGGCATCAGGTGATTCCGCTCAGCCGCAAAAAATCGGCGGCCGAACGGACTCCCTTCTCGCTCTTCAAGGAACTTCCCGAGCGCCGCCTGGAGATTCGCTTTGGCAAGTTCAGCCTGGTGGATTTTTTTGACGTGAATACCTACGCAATCGACAGCAATTTTCAATTTATGAATTGGACTGTGGACGACAACGGCTCCTACGACTACGCCGCCGACACCCGCGGTTTTACGTATGGCGCTATGGTCGAGTACGACGATCGCCACTGGGCTCTGCGGTTCGCGGAAACATTGATGCCCAAAGTGGCGAATGGCATCCACCTGGACGCGGATCTCGGGCGCGCCCGCTCTGAAAATGTTGAATTTGAACTGCACCGCGCGGTGGTGTCCAATCGAGAAGGCGTCCTGCGCCTGCTGGCTTTCTCGAATCAAGCAAACATGGGAATTTATCGCGTGGCCATTAGTGATTTCCTGGCGGGCCGTACTCCCGTGCCGGACATCACCGCACACCCGCTGCAAACGACGACCAAATACGGATTTGGCATCAATCTCGAGCAGCCGGTAAATGATTGGGCGGGGATATTTGTCCGCTGGGGATGGAATGAAGGCCAGCACGAATCGTACGCCTACACGGAAGTGGACGAAACTTTTCAGTTCGGCGCGGGCGCCAGGGGACGAGGCTGGAACCGAACATTCGATCGCGCAGGCCTCGCTTTCGTTTCCAATGGAATTTCACGCGTGCACCAGCAATATCTGGCGCTGGGCGGCTTAGGTTTTCTGCTGGGAGACGGGAAACTAAGTTACGCGCGCGAAGACATCCTGGAAACCTACTACACTGCATACGTGTGGCGGGGCGTATTTGCTTCGTTAAACGTACAATATGTCGATCATCCCGGATACAATCGCGCGCGCGGACCGGTTTTCGTGCCTGGACTTCGGCTGCATCTGGAATTTTGAAAGATTGTCCGGTAGTAATACGAGATACGTATCGATGGGCCTATTGACATACTGAAGTCTGATCGATATGATTTCCGCAGGTGGAATCAATGCAAACCGTCAAAGTCTCCCCGAAATTCCAAGTTGTTATTCCAAAAGAGCTCCGCGAACGTCTTAAGCTCCGCCCCGGGCAGCACTTGATTATCTTCGAAATGGATGGACAGCTGCGTCTCGAATTCCCGCAGAAACCAAGAAGTCTTCGCGGATTGGCGCGCGGTCTCCGCTGGAAAGAAAGCGACCGCGATCATGCCGAAAGGCTCTGAGCTGTTTCTCGTCGATTCCTCCGGCTGGGTGGAATTCATGGGGGACGGTCCGCGGGCTGAAAAGTTTGCTCCCTATTTCGAGCGCGAAGAGCGCCTGGTCGTTTCTGCGATTGTGCTTTATGAAGTCTACAAAAAACTTCTGTCCGCTCAGGGTTCCTCGGCCGCGGACAGATTTCTCTCCGCAGCGTTGCGTGCCCGCGTAGTCCCCATTGACGAAAGACTGGCTCTGCTCGCGGCGCGGATCAGCCTGGATCGCCACCTTGCAATGGCCGACGCGATGATTTACGCCACAGCCCTCGCCTCCGGGGCACAACTCATCACATCCGATGCACACTTTAAAGGATTGGCGGAAGTCACCTTCATCGAACTGGATTGATTCGCGCCAGACGACAGAATCAGACGAGAGAATCTCTGGCTCCTTGCTGGCGAGTTGCAGACGCCTTGCGCCAACGGTTTGATTAGCAGTAGCATGCTAGAGTTCTCGCCCGGCCGAACTGATGGCCGATGAAACGGCGGCACCGCGAAGGCCGTCTCTTTAGGAGCTACCCTATGAGGCTCCTCGTACGCATTTCGATCGTCCTTCTGCTGATGGGTGCAGGCACGAGTCTGCTGGCCCTGCAACGCGGCGGGTATCAATCCGATGATGAATTTGGAAACGCACGACGGGCGCGGATGGACCAGTATGAAACCGGCGAAGCCAAGAGTGAATACGCATGGTCGCGGCTCCGCTACACTGCCGCCAATAATTATGGGGGCGGCGGGTACGGCCGGTGGTCGAGTTGGTCCAGGGATTATCCGAAGGCGGACCGCCAATTCCTGATTGCCTTACGGCGACTCACGCGAATTCAGGCGCGGCCCACCGAACAGGTCGTGGACCTCGACAGCGAGGAAATCTTCAATTATCCCTGGGTCTACGCCGTCCAGGTGCAGACCTGGACATTTACGGAACCTGAGGCCAAGCGCCTGCGCGAATACCTGCTCAAGGGCGGCTTCATCATGGTGGACGATTTTCATGGCGCTACCGATTGGGAACGCTTCATGAGCGGGATGCTGATGGTTTTTCCGGATCGTCCTATCGAAGACCTGACCGACAAGGATGAAATCTTCCACGTGCTCTATGATTTGAGCGAGCGTTTCCAGGTTCCCGGTGAACAGTACGTAAGCACGGGCAGAACCTACGAAAAGGATGGCTACATCCCGGAATGGCGCGCAATCCGCGACGACCGAGGCCGCGTCATGGTAGCCATCTGCCACAACATGCACCTCGGCGACGCCTGGGAATGGGCCGACGATCCCCGCTATCCGGAAAAATTCGCTTCGTTGGCTTTTCGGATGGGGATCAACTACGTCATGTACGGAATGACGCACTGACGGCGAACTGCAGGCGGCGATCCTAGCATCATACTGAACTGATTTTGAAACGGGCTGGGTAGCACAGGCTTCAGCCTGTGTGCTCTTTGCGTCTGTGAGTCAAAACCCACACAGGCTAAAGCCTGTGCTACTGAGAGCCGCCAGATTCGGGTGCGGGATTTACTTTTACGCTGAACGCTTTAAGTGAAGCGTGGAGCCCGCCTAGAATAATGTTCGAATTCCTTTTCAAGTATCCGCGCGCGGTTTTCACGAAAGGCGAGCTTGTCCTGCTCGGCGCCTGGCCGAAGTGGGTACTCGCCCTTTTTCTTCTGGCGGCCGCCGCCGGTTTGGCGTGGCTGATCCGTTCGCGACTTCCGCAAGCTTCTCCGCACATTCGAAATTGGAAGGCCGGCGCCATTTGGCTGTTGCAATTCGCGCTGGCTGCCTTGCTGCTGATTTTGCTTTGGCAGCCCGCGATCATGGTTGCGGAGCTACGGCCGCAGCAGAATATTATTGCGGTCCTGGTGGACGACTCGCGCAGCATGGCGATCGCTGAGAATGGCGCGACACGCGAGTCGCAGGCCGTCAAGTCGCTCGAGAGCGGCGTGCTCAACGAATTGCAGAAAAAATTTCAGGTTCGTCTCTATCGCGTCGACGGCCGCTTGGCGCGCATCGCTAAGCTCGATGAGCTGACGACGTCGGCCCCGGCTCCGGCCACACGCATCGGCGATGGCCTGAAGCAATTAGCAGGGGAAGCGGCTGACTTGCCCATCGGCGCTGTGATTCTGCTCAGCGACGGTGATGACAATTCCGGCGGGATCGATTTTGAAACGATTTCTACATTTCGCAGCCGACGCATTCCGGTTCACACCGTCGGGTTTGGGCTCGAACAAGCGCCGCGCGACATTGAGGTCAATGACGCCATTGTTCCCTCGCGGGCTCTGGCGGATTCCCGTTTGGCTGCGAAAATCAGTTTTCATCAGCGCGGCTACTCAGGGCAAAAAGCCATGCTGAGCGTTCGCGACGGCAATAAGGCTTTGGCTGCGCGCGAGATTACTCTGGCGGCCGACGGACAAGTCCAGAACGAGACTCTTCTTTTCGATGCCGGCCCCGCGGGATCGAAAACTCTTCAGTTCACGATCGATCCGCTTCCCGGAGAAGAAAACCGCGCCAATAATGGCGTCACCCGCCTGGTGAACGTCGAATCGAGCAAGCGGCGCGTTCTGTATGTCGAGGGCGAGCCTCGCTGGGAATATAAATTCATCCGCCGCGCGGAACAAGATGATCGGATTCTCACCGTTGTCTCCATGCTGCGCACCAGTGAAAATAAAATTTATCGCCAGGGGATCAGCGATCCCAAAGAACTGGCCGACGGATTCCCTTCGCGGGTTGAGGACCTTTTCGATTACCAGGCAATCATCGTCGGATCGGTCGAAGCAAGTTACTTTACGGCTGCGCAGCAAGAGCTGATTCAGCAGTTCGTCGATCGTCGCGGTGGTGGTTTGCTCCTGCTCGGCGGCCGGGCATCTTTGGGGGACGGAGGCTGGGGCGTCTCGAGCCTGGCGGACTTGCTTCCCGTAGTTCTGCCAAATAAGAAAGGCACATTCCACCGCGATCCCGCTACGGTGGAACTGACTCCGGTGGGCGCCGACAATATCATTACGCGGCTGGTGGAGGACCCCGCGAAAAACGTGGAGCGCTGGAAAAAACTTCCGTACTTGATGGATTATCAGGAAGTCGGCACGCCGAAGCCGGGCGCGGTCGTGCTGGCGGAAATGAATGCAGGCAACAAAAAGCTGCCGCTGCTCATCACGCAAAATTACGGACGCGGGAGGACGGCCGTGCTGGCCACTGGCGGCACCTGGCGCTGGCAGATGAGCCAGCCTCTTGAAGACCAGACGCACGAGGAATTCTGGCAGCAACTTCTTCGCTGGCTGGTCACGGACACGCCGGGCCGCGTCGTGGCGTCGGTGCCAAGCCAGATGTTATTCGACGATGGCCGCGTTCATTTTTCAACGGAGGTGTGCGACAAGAATTATCTGCCGGCGCCGGACGCGCATGTCGAGGCGCATATTCTCGGGCCTGGAGGCGCTGCCGCTCAAATCGAATTGACGCCCGACCCGAATGCGCCCGGAACGTTTCACGCCGATTGGAATGCCGATCAGGCCGGGTCGTATCTCACGGAAGTGACTGCGGCGCGCGCGAATGAAGAAGTAGGCCGCGACGTTCTGACGTTCGCGCGCATGGACGGCGTCGCCGAACATTTCCATACCGAGCAGAATCGCGAACTCCTCGAAAAACTTTCTTCGCAGACGGGCGGACGTTATTGGAAACCTCAGGAGCTTTCCGAGCTGCCCGGTGAAATTTCCTATTCCGAAGCGGGCATCACCGTGCGCGACACGAAAGATTTGTGGAATATGCCGGTCATTTTCTTTCTGATTATTCTGCTGCGCTCGTCCGAGTGGCTGCTGCGCCGGAAGTGGGGCGTGGTATGAAAATCCGCGGGAAAGCCGCGCGGTGGATTTGCCTGTGCCTCGGGTATGCAGGGCTTTGCGCAATTCCCGCGCGCGCCGCGTCCTATTACGTTACGGTTGCGGGGCTGGGCGGCGAACCCGACTACGAGCAACGCTTCACGGCGCTGGCGAAGGACCTCGACAAGCTGCTCAAAGATTCTGGTAGCGATGCGCACATTTATACGCTGACTGGCAGCGACGCCACGAAGGCGCATCTAACCGAAACGATGACTACGATCGCGCATGAGGCTAAGGCTGACGATACGTTAATCGTGACGCTCATCGGCCATGGTTCCTATGACAGTGTGGAATATAAATTTAATCTTCCCGGTCCGGATATTTCCGGCGAAGAGCTGGCTGGGCTCTGCGATCGCGTGGCCGCCAAGCGCCAACTGATCGTCAATACGACGAGCGCTAGCGGCGGATCAATTGGCGCGCTGCAGAAGCCGGGACGCATCGTCATTACCGCAACGAAGACGGGCACGGAGAAAAACGCCACCGTTTTTGCGCGCTACTGGGTGGAGGCGTTGCGCGACGCCTCCGCGGATGTGGACAAAAACGAAGTCATCAGCGCGCTCGAAGCGTTTCAATATGCGGATCGCAAGACGGCGTCCTTCTACGAATCGCAAAAGCGTTTGGC
>JAOAPW010000138.1 GCA_025463105.1 Candidatus Acidiferrum typicum
GGCTACGACATGTCCAATCTCACCACGGTGAAGGGTACCGTGACGCAATTCGATTGGGCGAATCCGCATGTGTGGATCAGTCTCGAAGTGACGGGCGACAAAAATAACCTGGAAAAGTGGAGTGCCGGCGGCCCCAGTCCAAGCCGTATGGCCAATACAGGCTGGGACAAAGATACGCTCAAGCCGGGAGATCAGATTACCGCCATCGGCCATCGGATCAATGACGGCACGTACTTTTTACGACTCGTGAAAGTTGTGAAATCGGATGGGCGTGAATTGGTTTGCTACGGCGGCCGCTAGCTTAAAAATAATATTTTACAGCTGAATCTCCGGTCGCAAGTCACCGTTTACCAGTCACCAGTCACTTTCTTCCTTCGGCATCCGTTGTCTTTGCGGCACGTCATACCCCGGCTGGGCAGGAATCACTTCAGGATCCATATTTCCGCCGGAAAGAATGATACCAATTCGCAAGCCCTCGGCTCCAAGTTGGCGGTGCAGCGCGGGGGATGCTGCAACTGCTCCGGAAGGTTCAACTCTGCAACGCAAACGTTCGGCAATCAATTGCATGCACTGCACAATTTCCGCTTCGCCAACGAGCGCAATCCGGTCAACGAACAAACGGAGGATGGCGAATGTGCGAGGAGCGAGAGTCGCGCGCAATCCATCGGCCATCGTGGTGCCAACAGCGGCGGGTTCGATGTGTCCGGAGGCAAGAGATCGCGCGGCATCGTCCGCATTTGCCGGTTCACAGCCGATGACGGAAATTTCAGGGCGCAGCGATTTTGCCGCAATGGCGGTGCCGGAGAGAAGGCCGCCTCCCGAGACTGGCGCGCAAATGATATCAAGATCGGGAATCTCTTCCAGAAATTCGAGCGCCGCTGTGCCTTGTCCCGCGATAACGCGGTCATCATCGAACGGATGAACCAGCACCGCACCGGTTTGACGCTGTACTTCCGCAGCGGTGGACTGGCGCGCCTCCAGGGTTGGCTCGGAAAATATAATTTCTGCTCCATAGGCTTCAATGGCTCGAACCTTCACCTTCGGAGCATTATGAGGAACAACAATCCACGCGCGAATGCCGCGCAATTTTGCGGCCAGCGCGAGCGCCGCTCCGTGGTTACCGGAGGAATGGGTCACCACGCCGCGCGCAGCTTCCGCCTCGCTGAGCGAGAAAACCGCGTTGGCTGCGCCGCGAATTTTAAATGAACCCGAAAGCTGCAGATTTTCACACTTAAAATACAGCATGGCTCCGGCAAGTTCATCCAGCGCGTCGGAAATCATGACCGGAGTTCGTTCGATATGAGGTGAGATGCGCCGGTAGGCTTCTCGAATACTTTCGAGGTCAGGAGTCCCGGAAGATTGGGTGGTCGGAGTATGCAATGAGAAGACTCTTAAAACAGCAATATTATGGCACAGCTTGTCCCACCGTGGATCACACTCCGGAAATGATGCGCAATTTACTTGCACTCTCGTTGCGAGGAGCTAAAATCACAATCACCCCCTTCCTAATCTAAGAACCGCGCGCACACACACGTGCGAGCGGGGAGGACACGATGAACTCGAGAGAACGTCGGACCGATCCGCGCGTGAATGTGAATGTGCCTTTGCGTTTTCGCGTGCTGAACATTCCAAATTCAGAGGAATTAACGGGAGAGTCGATAAATATTTCCCAGCGGGGAATACTTTTCGCGACAGCGATTCCTCTTGATATCGGCACGCCTCTGGAGGTGTGGCTTAAAATGCCGCGTGAACTGGCGGGCGATGCTACGAGCGAAGTGAAATGCGTGGCGCGCGTGGTTCATGTTGAACCCAACGCGTTTCTTGGGGGCAAGGCGGGAATTGGTCTGCATATTGAACAGTACCAGGCACGTACTGCCGCCAAAGTGGAGGCGGAGATAGGCGTTGGAGTAGGGGTAGGAGTCGGTGCAGGGATGGGTGCGGGAAAAGAGCCTTGGGCGAGCTAATCATTTCGGCACAATTCGCGTGACAGCCAGTGGCCACATCAGTTTCCACTGGTTGGCACGCGAACTGTAGCCTTGGCGCTCGAAACATTTTCAAACTGATCGTACACACGGACAGTAATGGTGTGCTCTCCCGCCGCGACTTTCGGTAACTGAAAGTCATAATTTTCTCGGGAAGAATCGCTTAAACCGCCGCTGGGGAAAACGAGTGTCCAGTCTTCCGCGTCGATACTGTACTGTGCACGCGCAATAGAACTCGATGGATGGCTCGCCTGGAATCGCACTCGCACGACCCCAGTCCCGCCCCCACTATCCGCCATAAGCTGTCCGATCGCGGGTGGCGTGTTGTCCACCTCGAAGCGATCCGACTCGCGTTCGGACGTCAGACTTTCGCCGACCGGATTTCCCGGCGCATCCGTGGCGACGATTTTCAGGTAATAGGCGCCGTCCGGCATGGCCGTCGTATCCCACGTATAAAACCGCGTCTCAAGCTTGTCCTTCAGAAGTTTCCACGTCGATTCAGTTTCCCCTCGAAAGTAAATTGAAAATTCGAGTTGATCCTCATTGGAATCCTCAGCCGTCCAAACAACGGATTGATATCCTTTTTGGGTAAAGCCCTGCGGCACCGCGTCAAATCGCGCCGTGTTGGTGGAAGCTGCCGCATTGGCAATATTGGCAGCCGAGCTAATCGATGAAGTGGCCGCAAGCTGTGGCATTCGGATTTGTACGGGCGCCTGCGATGTCGTGCCCAGGCTGGGGAGTGACACTCCCTGAACGCGGACGCCGGGGCTTTGAATAGCGATGCCGGTCACTTCCGGCGCCACATTTTTAGGTAAGTAGGCGACGCTTACCCAATCGAGTTCTGGGGCGTTTCCGCCTGCTGCGCCATGCAGCACCGTTTTCCATTGCACAAATCGGGAGGAGGGAGATTCGATTTTATCGCCGGCTGCATTCGAGTATGGACCAGCCCAGGGGCTCCAGTTGTTGCCAGGATCCGAGGTGTTTCCGGAGCGCGTATAGAATTCAACTCGCCCGCCGGCGCCATTCTTCGCAGGGGTAGAGGAAGCGGATTGCCCCCACCACTGCAGGCGGCCCCAACGCGTGAACAGCTTTGCGTCAAATGGCTGCGACTCGTACGAACCTTCTGGTTCGTTATCAGGACCCAGAGTCAGAATTTTTCCCGGATTCGCGGCAGCCAGAAATAATTTTCCGCCCGGACCTGATGCCATGGCAGTCACTTGCCCCGAAGTCGTTCTCACCAGGCGCGAGAAGATGTGACTGCCTTCGAGTTCCAGCACGGCGCCTTGATTGCCGGTGCCCAGCAATAATCTTCCATTTGGACGCAGACCGAGCGCATAAACGAGATCGTCGCGAGAACTCCATAGCTCTTCAGGCGAATCGTCGGAAGCAATTCGATACACGGAGCTGGACGTAACTGTCGGAATCGGGGCGAACGGAATACCCTGAATTTGCTGTACCGGAACGGCGACGCCGTTCACCGACACGTTAAAATTCCCAGCCGTTGTAGCTTCTGGAGACGGCGCACGAGGACCTGCAGGCGTTGAAAGCGTCTTCTCGCCCGCCGCGGCGACATAAAGATTCCCGCTTGAATCCTGCAGCAACGCCGTAATTTCCTTTTTTGATGTTTCGTACAAGACAAATGCGCGGTGCGGGTTTCCCGCTTTGGAGATGCGCAAGACGAGTCCGCTCGGCTCGGTGCCGGCCAGAAGGTTGCCGCTCGAATCAAGCGCGAGCGTGCGAATGTGCGTTTCCTCGCTGCTATAAAAAACTTGCCCCTTACCATCGGGCGCGACGGAGAAAATCTTTCCCGTGTCGCCCGTGGCTACAAATACGGTCCCATCTTTATCAATAGCCAGATCCCAGATGTATTTTGTTTTGGGATCAAAGAAAACGGAGGATTGTCCCGCAGGGGTGACCTTATAAACTTTCCCGTCCGGAGACGTGCCTACAAAAAGATTGCCTGAAGCGTCCACGGCGATCGCCTGGGCCGCAAGTTCAGATGATTCAAACACGCTGGTGGTTTTTCCGTTCGCGTCCAGCCGCAGGACTTTTGCATTCGCGCCGCCCGCGGCGTAGAGATTGCCCTTGGAGTCCGCACGCAAGGCAAGAAGATAGGCGAGGTTTGCGTCGGCAAACTGCGCGAAGCGCGGCGCAAGGAAAAGCTTGCCATCACTGCGCAGCGCGACGCCTTTCGCCGTCCCTTTGTCAAACTCTTCAAATGAGGATTGCCGCCACCATCGCGTGTGTTCCGCGAAAGCAGGCGCTGCGGCCAGCAAAACGGCGCCAATGGAAAGTAGCACAGGCTTCAGCCTATGTGCCGTTCGCAATCGCCTAAAACCACACAGGCTGAAGCCTGTGCCACTAAAAAAATTGCGCATGAAACTCCTCACGGGCTGCCGTTGCGCGCTGCCCGCTCTCTTATTTGATTCGTATCGTGATGGAGGACGTTCCCTGAACGACCTGTTCGAGCGGCACGGACCATTCTCCGGCCGCTGATTCCCTCATCACGAGCGAGCTTGCAGGACCTCCGCGCTGGTCGAGGAGATTGATTTGCGATGCGGGCACGTTTGGCATCACCTTGTCCTGCACCACCATGGTTGGCGATGGGCCCAGCAGGGTAACGTACAAGCGGTTATTGCGCCGTTCGCGATTGAGCACCGAAATGAGTTGCTCGAGATTTTGCAGGCGCCCTTGCGATCCCGATACAACGCTCATTCGGTTCAAGGTTCCCGAATCGCTGGCTAGAACCTGCATGCTTGTGCCGCGAATAGCCTGTTGCGGAATGGTGATCTGAACGTCGCGAATCACGGGTGAACCACGATAGGGCTTCAACTGCACTTTCACGTTGACGATGTCCCCCGGCGCGGCTTCCGATTTATCCAGCCACGCGCCTTCGATTGTGGTCTGGCGGCGATCGGGTAAAGCTTCCATGCGCAGCGTCACGCGTTCGATCTTGGCGGTCTCATAGGGATTCGAGAATATTCTTTGGAACACGCCTTGTACGGCGCTGGCGACCGAAGTTCCATCGGGAACAAACGTATCGGTGGGAGCAAAAAGATTTTCAAGCGTCACGCTCGAGTGTCCCGTAATGTCGATTGAGCCGGTCAGCCGTAACGTCGTGCCTTCGCCATAGACGCTGTTCTGCACCAGGCCGTTGAGCGCGGCAATGCCCATCAGGATCGGCGAAATTTTCGGATTGGAAATCATACGGAAGGCGCGATGCTGATCTCCGGCAGGCGTCACGACCGTCATGTCGATAGGAATCAGGCCCGGCGCGGTGCCTAGATGGCCTACCACGGCTGTAACGCGGTCCTGGTCAAACGCGCCGATTGTGCCACCCACGTTTACAATTTTTGTTGAATCGAGATCCGAGCTGAGAGTCGTCAGCACGCGGCCTCGCGCCATTGGCATCTGCACTTGTCCGAAACCGAAGAGAGGATGTCCGCAGACATAAATGCGCCCCTCGACAATCATCGTGACGGTGCACGACGCATCCAAAGACAGATCACCTTCCATCAAAACGGCGCTGACCATGTCTCCAGGCTTGATATCACGATCATCGGGTCTGGCGTCCGCGGTGCCGCCCTGTGTGGCCGCCATTCCAAATCCCGCAAGTTCTCCAGCATACTGCCGAATCGCGGCCGCGCTGAATCCAGAAAAGACCAGCGGCGTATCAATCGGCTTGAGGAAACTTCCGCCGGGCACTCCAAGCCGCGATGTCCAATCGCTGGGCATGTCGAATCGCTGCGCCGTGGACACTTCTTCGGCGCCAGCCCCTCCATGTGACGCGTCCGCAACCATGGTCCCCGGCAGTTGCGATTTGGGCAGGCTCAGCATGTTTTCAATCGGCGTGACGCCTGCCAAAGGTTCTTTGGCGAAGATGCCGAGTTTGAGAGACAGCGCGCCCGCCAGTTTTCCTTCGAAATAAACAGGGCTACCGCTCATGCCCGCGACCACGCCGGTATGCTCAACCTTCGGCCCCAGAAGCTGAACCAGGATGATGGATTCTTTAGGCCCGAGGAAATTTGGCATCACGCCGATCACCACCAGGTCGAACTTCTCGATCTGATCGCCCGCAAATATCGTCAGTGCTTCGCCCTTCATTCCGGGCTTCACTTGCGAAAGCGGAAAAATATCCGGATCAGCCGCAAATAGGGCGGGCCCAAACAGGGCAGGACTAACCAGCGCAAAGAGTACGGCGAGAAACAGAAAGCGGGTAAAATTGACCGGCATCGACGCCCGGCGTTTCATATATTTCATAAACATTTGGTAACCATGATACGCGGACCCCTCGCTGGAATCAATTCGGACTGCAGATTCGGTAAAGGGCCTGTACTTTTGCGGACTTCAGTTAGATCAGACTTCCACGGTTTGAGTTGCTCGATGGCTGGTGGGCTCCAGATTCGGCAGGAATGCGGCCAGCAGGCCCACCGCCGGCAGGAACGAGCAAACCGTATACACGAAATTGATGCTGGTCACGTCGGCCAGTTCGCCGAGAACTGCCGCGCCCAGCCCCGCCATGCCGAAAGCGAATCCAAAGCAGAGGCCGGAAATCATTCCCACTCTTCCGGGGACCAATTCTTGCGCATAGACGACGATCACGGAAAAAGCGGAGGCTAGAATCAGGCCGATCAGGACGCTGAGAATTTCAGTCCAGAACAGATTGACATGCGGTAAGGCCAATGTGAATGGGAGTATTCCGAGAATCGAACACCAGATCACGCGTTTTCGACCGATCCGATCCCCGACAGGGCCGCCGACGATCGTACCCAGCGCGACGGCGCCCAGAAACACAAAAAGGTGGACTTGCGCGCTGCGCACGGAGACGTGAAATTTACTCATCAAATAAAATGTGTAATAGCTGGTCAGACTCGCCAGGTAAACGAATTTTGAAAACAGCAGAGCCATCAGGACTGCAATCGACAGCACAATTCTTCGGGTGGACAGGTTAGGACCCTGCTCCTGGCGGGCTGCGCCGGGCTTTGTTATCTGACTTCTGTTTCTGATGGCCCAGCCGCTTACCTTTCCGAGGATGAGCATTCCGGCGAGTGCCAGTACGGAAAACCATGCGATGCTGGTTTGTCCTCGTGGGAGCACGAAGTACGCTGCCGTCAAGGGTCCCAGGGACAGGCCCGTATTGCCGCCCACTTGAAACACAGACTGCGCCAGTCCGTGCTGTCCTCCTGACGCCATGCGGGCCACTCTGGATGACTCCGGATGAAACACGGAGGAGCCCGTGCCTACTAATGCCGCTGCCATAAGCAGGGCCGCGAAACTTCCCGCAATCGACAAAAACAAAAGTCCGAGAAGCGTCAGTCCCATACCGACGGGCAGGGAGTACGGCATCGGCTTCTTGTCCGTATAGTATCCGACCAACGGTTGCAGAAGAGATGCAGTCGTCTGATACGTGAGGGTAATTAATCCCACTTGCGCGAAATTAAGATGGAACGAATCTTTCAACAGAGGATAAATCGAGGGCAGCAGAGAGGAAAGCATGTCATTCAAAAGATGACACACGCTGATGGCGCCCAAAATATTGAAAGCGGTTTTGTGTGTTACGTAGAGTGAAGTCTCCGCCTGGGTAACGCTCATGCTTTTTTCCCCTACTAATAGATGAATATGCGTTCCGGTTGGAGTCGCCAGGTCTGGACTTTTATTGCCAACGCCTCCGGAACAGCGGGCCCGCCGCGATCAACTGATCCATGTGCGGATATTGTACTGCGGTTTGTTAATTTTCCAATTGAAGTACTGCAGCCGATTGCAATTCACGCGCACTCGTCGTTTGCGACGCTAGTTTCACGGATGGCCGACTCGCACTCTCACTTGCCTTGGATCGACAGAAGTTCGATGTCAAAAATGAGCGTGGAATTGACGCCAATCACGGGACTGGGACTCCGCTCGCCGTAGGCTAAATCCGGTGGTATGAAAAGTTGCCATTTGGATCCAACCGGCATGAGTTGAAGCGCTTCCGTCCAACCCGGGATTACTTGACCGACCGGGAACGTCGCCGGCTGCCCGCGTTTGTACGAGCTGTCAAATTCGGTGCCGTCAATCAGCGTGCCTCTGTAGTTGCAGACGACCGTGTCAGTGGCCGCGGGTTTTGGACCCTTCCCTGGTGTCACAATCTTGTATTGAAGACCACTAGGAAGCGTGACGACTCCCTCTTTCGCCTTGTTGGCTGTCAAAAATGCGTCGCCTTGTTTTTTGTTCACGTCTCCCGCCGCCTTCATCGTCTCTTCCTGTTTCTTGCGTAAATCGGCCTGGAGGGCCACAATCGCGGCCTTTGCTTCTTCGTCGGTCAGGAGCGTATTGCCACCAGACAGAGCATCTTTAACGCCCTGCGCGACAATGTCCGGATCGACCGCGATGGCATCCTTTTGCAGGCTCCTACCGATATTCAGTCCGATCGCATAGCTAAGTTTATCTTCGGGCGTGTTAAGAGTTGTGGGACTCTGACTTTTCGCTGCGGGAGCTTTCCCGGCTGGTGCGGTGCCAGACTTTGCAGGGGGCGTTTTCGCAGCCGGGGACTGCGGCGTTTTTGCTGCGGGTGCCGGCGTGGGGGCCGCTGCCGGCGTTTGCTGTGCGCGGGCGTTGCCATGCATCATTCCGGCCGTCAACATAAAAAGTGCAGTCACAAATAACGTTTTTCTCATAATACAGAGATTGTCGCACTGCTTAATCAATTCTGCAAACCGGGCGGTTTCTTCGCTCGGACTGGAAATCCACGGGACTCTTAGAAGGCTTTGGCTATGGAGGTACTCACGAAAGCTGCGACGTATTATTCAGGTGAACTTGCCGGAAAGGGGCAGCCAAGAGTGCCTGTCCTACTGTCCCCAGATTTTCTCGCGTGTGTCTTCGTAGGGATAGACGTGGACCATCCAGCCGAAAATCACTGGATAGTACATGCCGCCTGCTTCGTCGCAAGCTTCTTTAGTCACAATGGAACCTTGAAATCCGAACTTCGTGAAATCAGTGTGCCCGCGTTCTCCTTTGGGAGGCATGCAAAGTTTCGTGTGCAGATGCCACTGCGCGACGCTGAGGGGCACGCGCGAATTTAATTGCTCCTCGGTCACGCGCTTCGGCATCGTGTACATCGCGCCGATCAAGTCGTAGCCGCTTTTGGTTTTTTTGTAGAGCAGGGAAGTGGGGCGCGCGGGGTCGAATGTGAACGATTCCACGAATGCGTTCTCATAGCTCGTGAAGTGATATTCCGCTTGCGGCAGATTGGGCATGAAAATGTGAAATCCCTCGGCCAGAGCAACGTGATAATCCTTATATTTTTCGACCGCTTCCCGCAATCCCTGGACGATTGCGTCCGCCTTTTTCCAGTCCTCGGGATTGGAAGGCCGCAGCGCCGTCATGTACATGTGCGGTCCCATCTGATGATGATGCATGTGACTCATGGCGCTGACTGCGCCATTCTCGGCCTGGTGATCGCTGTCATTCGTACCCGGGCCCATCTTCATCCCCGGCATATCCTGATCCATATTCATGCCGGGCATGTCGTGATCCATGCCTGACTTGTCCTGGCCTTGTGCCGAATCATCCGTGGGCTTTCGTTGTTGTTTTTGTTGCGCCGCCAGGTCGCCGCCCGACGCGAGAAGTATCGCCGCAAAAATGGCTGCAGGAATTTTGTTGCGAATGTTCATGGCCTTGATCCTCTCGGGTCTATTTTACGCGTCCTGAAGAGAAAATGTATCGGCTCGAGATTTCTCTGTGCCACATACTAGATGCTTTAACACAGAGTGCACAGAGGGCCACAAAGAAAGCCCAAAATCCGATGGTGACTCAAGTTGAAAAGAGACCGTGCCCTCTCCGTCCCGAAAAACGCGGGACGGAGAGTCCTCTACAAAACCATCTGTGTTAGCACTTGAAGAGGCCGCCTGTTGTTGGGGCGGGCAGCCTTTCGTTCTCTCCAGACTCAAACTGTGTCAGCTCTCCCGCGATGGCTGCGGCTGTGAGAATCCGCGTGCTAGAATCCTGACGTGTCAAAA
>JAOAPW010000143.1 GCA_025463105.1 Candidatus Acidiferrum typicum
AATGGCGCAAAAATAAAAATCGCGAACGCGAGCGCAAAGCGTTTCATCGTGACCTCCTCAGAACTTTACGAGCGGATGTTTAATGCCCACTTCTGAAACAGGCCATTATTTTTTCGGGTGCAGTATCAGTTTTTGTACTCGCCAGTTCAACAATTCTCCGACATAGATTTCGTTTTCTGAAGGACAGGCGATTTCGTGAATCCAGCCGAATTGCTTGAGCTGCTTGCCGGATTCGCCGAGCATGCCTAGAACTTTTCCGTCCAGGCTGATTTTGTAGACGCGGCCGGGGAAGGCGTCTGATGCGTAGAGAACCTGGTTTGGCGGGGGCGTAATACAAACTGTCCAGGGCGCACCGGGTCCCATCGTGCCTATCAAATCAGCACGCGGCTTGTTGCCGATGGCGGGGACGGCATTCGCGTAATCAAACGGCTCGCTGATTTTGATCTGGCGGAGGTACTTTCCATCTTTGTCGAAAACTTCGATGCGGGCGTTGCCACGATTCGCCACGTAGATATTTCCCTGCGCGTCCGCTGCGATGCTATGTGGAGTGTTGAGCTGTCCGGGCTGGTCGCCGGGTTCGCCAAACGACTTGAGCCACTTGCCGTCTTTGTCGACCTTCGCGACGCGCGAATTGATGTAACCATCGCTGATAAACGTGTTGCCCGCCGCGTCCCACGTCATGTCGGTCACCTGCCGGAACATTCCGTCGACGGGAGGTAGAGGCGGCTTGGGATGTTTCAAGGGCTCAGTGCCTTCGTCGGAGGCTTCCATCTTGCGTCCGAATACCATGGTGACCTGGCCTTGCGGATTGAACCTGATGACCATGTCCGAGCCCTTGTCCGCGGCCCAGATGTTGTCATCCTTGTCGATTCTCACTGTGTGCGCGAAGGACCAGGCGTACAAGTTGTGACCAATCTCACGAATGAATTTTCCATCGGGGGCAAACTCAAGCAGCTGCGCGGCGCTTGCGGCATACGCGGGTCCCGTGGAATTACCACGCGAGAAGACGAAGATGTGTCCCTTGGAATTTACCGCCACGCCGGAGACTTCACCGAGATACAAATTTTCGGGAAGCTTCAGCAGATTAGGAACCGAATCAAAAGGAATTTCAGGAGCCGCCGCCTGAGCGAACAGCCCCATTGGCGCAATCATAAAAATCGCGAGCGCGAGCGCAAAGCGTTTCATCGTAAATTCCTCCAATGTTCTTTCTTAGATCACTCGATGGTGGAGAACTGTGGGGAGAATATATCTATTCCATCGGCTAATGCCAATGGAAAAACTGACACGAATAAAGCCAGCGGTTTGAGGAGTTGTTCGCGCTGTGGTCTCTGCGTACTTTTGTGTTTAGCTTTTGGCTTTGATGCTCAGTCGGCCGATCATGCTTGCGGCACAGCGACATCAGAATCCGCCAGACGTCGCAGCGACTCCGCATAGGGCGCGCGGGCGACACCTCGTTCGCAGATGATTCCGGAAATCAGGCGTGCGGGCGTAACGTCGAAAGCTGGATTCGCAGCAGTGACATCCGGGGCAATCCGCACTCCGCGAAAATGCGTGACTTCCTCGGCGGCCCGTTCTTCGATCGGAATTTGCTCTCCTGACGAGATGGTCAGATCAAATGTCGAAACTGGAGCAGCCACGTAAAACGGCACTCCATGTTCGTGCGCGAGCACAGCGATTTGATAAGTTCCAATCTTGTTGGCCGTATCGCCATTGGCCGCGATGCGGTCCGCACCAACAACGACGGCGTCAACGCTCCCCGACTTCATGAAATGTCCCACCATGTTGTCCGTAATCAGCGTGAGAGGAATTCCGCCTTCGTGCAATTCCCACGCGGTGAGCCGCGCTCCTTGCAAATAGGGTCGCGTTTCCGGAACGAGCACGTGCAAATCGTGACCTTGCTCGACAGCTACGCGAATCACGCCCAGAGCGGATCCGATTCCGGCCGTTGCCAGCGCGCCGGCATTGCACTGCGTCATCACCTTGCCTGCCGCGGGCATCAATTCGGCGCCGAAGCGTCCCATGGCTTCGTCCGTGGCACGTTTTTCAGCGTGTATCGCGCAAGCTTCTTCAACCATCGCGCGCCGCACGGCGTCCAGCGGCGAATTCCCGCTTGAAAGTTGCTCGAAGCGGCGAGTCATCCGTTCAACTGCCCAGAACAAATCCACAGCGGTCGGACGCGTCCGAGCGATGGTCAGGCAAATGGCCGGAAATTCCGCGCGGAGTTCTTCAAGAGATCCTGCGCTCGAATGTTCGACGCCAAGCGCGACGCCCATCGCGGCGGCCACGCCAATCGCCGGCGCTCCGCGAATGACCATGTCCTTGATCGCCCCGGCGACATCGCGATAGTCGACATACGTGTGGCGAATCACTTCTCCGGGAAGACGCCGCTGATCGAGCATAACAACGCCCTTGGCGGTCCATTCAATGGGCTGCGCGACTTTCATCGTTTCAGTTCGCTCCGTCAAGAATTGTTCACAAGAATCCGCGGTCCTAACTCAAGAACCACCGGGAATGTGTCGCAGACCGCCCGTTGCGGAAAAAAAACCGAGAAACAGAAGGCTGTTATATCCAAGATGCACGAAATAACTGGCCGCAACGGTTCCGGTTCGCGCGCGCACCCACGTCAGAAAAATGCCGACCCCGATCAGCAGACCGATTTGTCCCCAACCGCCCCACAGCTGTTGTGCGTGCATGGCACCGAACAGGACGCCGGTCACGATCACACCGGCACCAACGCCGAAGTGTCGCGCGACAATCGGATACAGAAATCCGCGAAACATCGTCTCTTCCACCAGTGGCGCCACCAGGATGCCGAAGCACATTAGCAGGATCACGGTCGTGCGCGAGTGAAATAACTCTTCGATAGGCAATTCGCCTTTTTCGCTCAGGAATTTCCCCGCGAAGGTGACAATCAGCGCCAGCATCGCTCCGCCGCCCAGGCAGCGGAGAATCGCCCCTGCTGTAGTTTGACCGGCGAAATGCAATGGACGCCAGCCCATGGTGCGCCAGTACGGCGCCTGCGTGCGCGTCCGCACCAAGGCGTAAAAATAAAGCAGCACGAACCCTGACCACACGCCCTGGGAAAGCACCGCGACGATTGATTTTGCGGCTGTCTGGCTCAGG
>JAOAPW010000157.1 GCA_025463105.1 Candidatus Acidiferrum typicum
CGTTGATGAGCGTGGGGGTAATGACATAGTTGTAGGCGACCGTGAAGCCGATATCCTGTTCCGGCGTCGAATACGATCCAAGCACTGGCGAGCCTGAGAAATTTCCGCTCGACGTCGCAGGACCGAGGACACTCCGGAGTTTGTACGTGCCACGCGCCCATATGGTTTGTTTCGAGGTCAGGACCTGGTCGATGCGAATGTCTCCCTGGTCGCTGGAGATGGGTGCGGCAAAATTCTGCTGATAATTGTTCGCGAATTTTGTCTGGTCAGTGGCGTGCGGAAACAAATATTGCAGCACATTCGCCGCAACTGGGGTGATCGGCACGCTGCCACACGGGATCTCCGTGCCGTTTGGCTGATAGATGTGCGCGATGTTTTTAGATGCGAGATAGCCGCAAAGATTCCCGTTACGCATGTCATCAGTGGGAACGCTTTCGACCACGGGCACTTGCCGGGGCAGGCGAAGGCCTTCATAGCTGACGAAGAAAAATGTCCTATTATGTCCGTTATATAGATGAGGGATGCTCAGCGGCCCGCCGAAAAAACCGCCAAAATCATTCATCACCAGCGCGGGCTTTGATTTCGCAAAAGGATTCCCAGCGTTGAGCGCAGCGTTTTCATGATTCTCAAAAAGACCGCCGTGGTACGCATTCGTTCCGGCTTTCGAGACCGTGGTGATATCGGTGATTCCTCCATATTCGGCGGAATTGTTCACTTCGCTGACACGGATTTCAGCGATGGAGCTAAAGGCGGGGAAAAGCTCATTGATCGGAGAGCTGCCATTGATGGCCATGGTGCTGATGCCATCCACACTGATGGAGAGCAGGCTTGGCTTTGTTCCCGAAACCGAGATGTTGCCGGCAGAGTCGGTCTGCACGCCCGGCTGCGTGGTCAGCGTCGTGATGGGACTGGTCGAGCCTGTGCTGTGGGAAGTGATTGCGATTGGCAGATCCACAAGTTCGCGGCCCGTCTTGGTTTCCGCAATGTTGGAAACGTCGGTTTCGATCACGGCGCCGCCGGATTCCACGACATTTATTGATTCAGTCTGCGTGCTGACTTTGAGTTGGACGTCGACGCGTTTTGTTTCCCGAGCCTGCAAATCCAGCGTTTCAATCTGAGCTTTTTCGAAGCCAGGCGCTTCGACAAACAACTGGTAACTTCCTGGCTCCAAATTGTTGAACGAATAGTTTCCCGTGGGATCGGCAATTGCTGTCCGGCTTGCGGAAGTTCCCCTATTGGACAGCGAAACAGCCGCATGCGGGAGAACATTCGCGGCAGCGTCCTTCACGGTCCCGAGAATGGTTCCAAAAGTAGACTGAGCGGAAACCGTGCCGGTGAATAAGAGCGCGGCCAATACGGCCATTAACGCTTTGACTAGTAAAATCCCCCATGCCGGCTCCGTTCGCTTTCCTGATTTTATATGCCGATCAGAACAAATCATCGTGGCGCTCCATCAGAGGTTTAGATTCGAGCGCACGAGTTCCGCCGACTGCGGCACGCGCGCACCCGTAACCACATTTTCGCTACCAACAGGAAACCGTCGAGCACACCTCAGAAATCAAGGCGCATACATTTGCCCGCTGTTACCCCGCGACTTGGGTAAGCTCCTCGTGGAGCGCTACGTATTTATTGGGATGGACACAACTCAGTGTCCTGAAGGACCGCCAAAAGAACCGCACCACGAATCCTGAAGCACTTCATCTCACTCTCACGAAGAATGAGAAGACCGACCGTTCAAGAATCGTGGGGGAATCCTGCGGCGTGAGTGCCCAAAATGCAAACTCAAATTTCAAATTGCGATCATCGTGATTATCGATGCGAAAACTTTCGACCGCATTCGTGCCGGCGGTCGATGTGTGGGAACATGCCGCAATCTATTTTCATGACCGGGCTCTTTGCGCGCGCGAAAAGAAATTCGCGATGCCTGCAATCCGAAACTTGAATTTGCCTTCCTGCCGCAACAACGCACACGATGGACGCAGGCCGCGATGCCTCTCTTGTGCACTCCTGCGTAATTTGTGAATCACGAATTTCAGATTGGCAGGCAGAAAGTGTCCGCGAAAAAAACCGCAATCCCGTTTGCCCAGTATCGGCGCGCACTCGTGTACGTGGCGCCGTATTGGCGTGGATTGCTGCTCGTGCTGGTCCTCGGACTTTTTTCCACGGGTGTGGGGCTCGCGCAGCCTTATATTTCGCGGCTCCTGATTGATGATGCGCTGCTCCGCCGGAACCCGCGCGCCCTCGGCCAGATCGCCATCCTGATGGTCTTGGTGAGTGTGGCCGGCTATATCCTCAACACCGTTTCCAGCTATCGCTACGTCAAGCTGTCCGCGGAATGCCTCTTCGACATGCGGCTCGCCGTCTATCGCCATCTCCAACGGCTCTCTCCCCGCTACTACACGAAGACAAAGATGGGCGATATCGTATCGCGCATCAATAACGATATCGGCGAAGTGCAGCGGGTCTGCTCCGATACGCTGCTTTCTATCCTATCGAACATATTGTTTCTCGTGGGCAGCGTCGCGATCATGGCATCGCTGAACTGGCGATTGTTTCTGACCAGCGTGGCGCTGCTTCCCGTCGGGATTTTCGCCCTTCGGCATTACCAGGGCAGACTTGCCGCCAAGACCAAGGATCTTCGCGAGCGCAGCTCGGATCTCGGAAGTTTCCTGATCGAAACTCTGTTTGGCATGCGTCTGGTCGTCGCCTCCGGCAATGAAGAATATGAAGCGGAAGCATTCCGGAAACACAATGCGAGATTTGTGCAGTCGCTACTGTCGATGCAACTGCTGTCATTTCTCGCCAGCGCTCTTCCTAGCACTGCTTTGACTCTCTCGACTGCAATCGTCTTTTTTTACGGAGGCAAACTTGTAATTGCCGGTCAGCTTACCATCGGCGGGCTGGTTGCGTTCATGGCCTACCACATGCGGCTGCTGTCGCCCGTGCAGAATCTCCTCGGCATCTATACGAATCTCCTGACAGGCGGAGTGGCTCTGGGACGCGTGTTCGAGATCCTCGACGTTCCCGTCGAGGTGAGAGAATCTGCGCGTGCCGTCGCGATAGGCTCCGTGCGCGGCGAAATCACCTTTGATCGTGTCCGCTTCCGCTACTCGGAAAATGTCTCTGTCATCGATGATGTCACTTTCCAGATTCCGGCCGGGGCCCTTTGTGTCATTGCCGGTCCAAGTGGGACGGGGAAGTCCACCCTGGCGGACCTGCTTCTGCGCTTTTACGATCCGCAGTCCGGCCGCATCGCGATTGACGGTCACGACTTGCGCGAAATCCGACTGGCTGACCTTCGACACCACATCGCAGTGGTCGAACAGGTTCCTTATTTTTTTCGCGCGAGTGTGAAAGAAAATATCGCCTATGGCAGGCCGAATTCGACTCTGCGGGATATTCGGACGTGCGCCCGTGCGGGTGCGATTGACGACTTCATTCAATCCCTTCCGGATGGCTACAACACGATCATCGGGGAACGCGGATCGACGATTTCCGTCGGAGAGCGCCAAAGAATCGCGCTCGCTCGCGCTTTGCTCCGAAATCCCGCGATCCTTATTATGGATGAACCGACTTCGGCGCTGGATCCCGCCTCGGAAGCCGCGGTCGCTGGCGCATTTGCGCGTGTTCTTGGAGGCCGCACGTCCGTCTTGATCACACATCATATGTCTTTGGTGGAATTGGCTGATTTCGCCGTGGTCATGGATGGGGGACGGATTGTGGAGTCGGGAACTCCGCGCGAACTGCTCTCACGTGAGAGCTATCTTTCACGCCAGTTCCAACTTGCCCGAGTCACCGCGGGGCCCCGCAAGTGAGCGAGAGTCCGTGGCATTCGCCGACTTCATTATGCGGGGTCGACAGCTTGAAGTTCAAAATCGATTAGACGATAGCGGGATTGCAGGCCGCGATTGAGCCGCTCCTGCATTAGTTCAACACCTTGTTCAAGCAATTCAAGTTCTGATTCCCAGAATGGCCCGGAATTCCCGCGGACATAAAAATCGCGGCACGCTTCAAGGTGACGCAGGAATCCTGCCGTAAGGCGGGAAGAATAATGTGCGAAGAGATCTTCCGCCGCGAAACCTTTCGACATCGCTCGCACAACCGCAGATGCAAGGATCGCTTCACGAACGGCGTTCGAGGCGCCTTCGCCGCACACCGGGTCGAAGGCCATCGCGGCAGACCCGCACGCCAGCCATCCGGGACCATACAAAGCCGAAAGGATGCGGGGATATGCAGGAAATTGTGTCGCGAGACCCTTGACACTCTCGATTTGCATCTCCACCAGACGACTCCTCTCCAGCTGAACTTCCGGCTCAGCGCCTATGGAAAGCAGAAATGCATTGTCGTCCCCACAGGCCAGCAGAAACAGCCAGCCCGAATCCAGCGATTCGACCCAACAAGCATCACGGTCCGCGCCGCTTTTGAGCCGGACCGAAATTGCGAATGCGTTCCTTGAACCGAACTTGTAATCGTACGGCAACAAGTCCGACGCGCGAGAGGTAACGATCGTCCAGCCGGGCTCTTTTCCTTCCATGCTAACGCACGCCGGAACCTTGGGCCAAAGACGGCTCAAGAGTTCCTCTTCGGAAACCGCCACAGCGGAATGTGGGATGGTTTGCGTCCTCGATTGACGCCCCCAGGACACGATACGTTTTCGTATTTGGGGAAATCCCCGGAACAAGTCGCGGTCCTCGAAGACGTCACGCAAAAGGAGTTGCGTGCTCTCGCTGACAAGAATGGTGGGGAGCTTGGCTCTCGCCGTTTTGGCAAGGGCAACCTCGAAGCCATTCGCGCGCAATAGGCGGGCGCAGCTGCAAGCCGCGATTCCATCACCCTGAATGAGGATCGTATCCGGCGTCACGGCACCTGTCTCCGACCGGCTTATTTGCGCGGCGCAACAAGATGGGCGGATTGCGCGGGACGGGGAGGTCCGTCCATTTGCAAACCGCCCTGGAAAATTCGTCCTGGTATTCGACTATTCCGCGTGGAAATTCACTTCCACACGCAGGTCCACCGGTGTTGGCTGGCCGTCTAAAACGGTGGGTTCGTATTTTCTCTGCGATACAGCTTTCATCGCAGCGGGTATCAGCAGCGGATGTCCGCTGATTGCTTTCTCCTCGATGACGTTGCCGTGTTCATCGATAATCGCTTCAATCACCACGATCCCCTGGATGCGCGACTGCTTCGCCAGGATCGGATACACTGGCGCGGGACCGAATAGCAATCGTGGCGGCTTCACGTTGCCACCGATGGTTACCGGCTTCCTGGGTCCTTCCGCCACCACCGGCGCTGCCGGAGCGGCGACGCCGTTCATCACGCCGCCGAGTACGCCGCCAATTTGTCCGCCTGTGACTCCACCAGGCACGCCGCCCGCCACGCCCACGAATGCTTCTTCCGGGACCGCCGCATCGGGAGCCGTGACGACGGCCTTCGGGACAAAGGATGGCGCCGTCAATTTTCCCGGTGTGAAAGTTTTCGGAATTGCGCGCACGACGCGCGGCGCCGCTGACGGAGGGGGCGGGGGCGGCGCCGCAGCGGGCGGAAGCGGCGCTACCAGCAATGTCATATTTAGTCTCTGCATATTTAGCCCCTGTGAAAAATACAGTGGCATTAGCAGCAGCAAAATTAATACGCCCAGATGCGCGCTAAGCGAAACGGCCCACTTTAGCGGGTGGCGTTTCTGGCGCACAGAGCTCCCCTCCAAAATCGCATCGGCAAAAACTTCCTGTTGTGAAGCCTGCGTTGGAGGCAGCACGACACTTCGCCTCGGGCTCGCACCAGGCATATCCCCCAAAAAGAAAACGTGCTGGTTTAACATCAGAGATCCTCCCTTTTCGTTTGACAAAACAACTGCACTGCTTCCAAGCGGACTCCCCGCTTAAAGTCTGTGTGCAAACCCGCAAGAATCGATTTCCACATCCCTTTTGTATTTCCGTTTTTGTTGAAGCTGCTCAACGTGCGCGCTTCTACAAAAAATACAAGCTGTGGGAAACGAGTTGACACACAGATTCTTAAGTCACACTGTTCAGTGCATCGATATGATTAGGACACGACACTGTGCCCGGGAGTGCTCAAGTCGAACGAAACTGCGTAGGAAATCCTCGTTTCATCGCGGAAAAGAGAAGTAAAAGCAATTGCAGCAAGAACCGACTCACTTAGCCATCTATAATTTGCACTGCCTCGCTCAATATGTGCAAACTCAAAATACGAATCAAGAGAATCCAAAATCGTTATTTTCCGGCAGATTCCCTTCTGATGGCCTGGCTGCGCGTTCCAGTACCAGGTTAAGTGAGAGAGAATTCACCTGAGGTGAACATTCGCGATGCGGATGATAGAGAAGTTAGCTCGTGGGGTGGGTAGCGATACCGGGAAACGGTTGTTAGAATTTCCCGAACCCCAATAAAAACTGCTAAATTTATAATTTCCCTATTCTTAAAACTCATGCGAGATCGGTTTTCTTAAATTCTGAAGCCGGTTTTTGCCGGGCTTTACCGGGATTTTCCCGGCGGGTTACGGCCCATATTTCGTAACCCGGTTCGAAGCATACTGCTTTCCCGCGGGAAGGCTAGTGGTAATTTTTACAAAAATGAATTCAAGGGTGAACGAAATTATTGAGTCGGTAAATTTTCGGTATTAGATTGGCATGGAAACGTTTGAACAGAAATTATCAACTTTTGAGCGGCCCATCACTGTCGAAGAATTATGTGCCAGCCTGGGCATTTCCAATGACACTGTTTACACTTGGATCAGGTTGCGGCATCTCCCGGCTTACCGCATAGGAAAAAGTTGGCGCTTCGAGCCCCGTGAGATCCTTGAATGGTGGCAGGCGCGAAGGGTTGGAAAATAACTTTCCTCGCCGCTTACAATCGCAGTTTGCTGCCGTCTTTTAATCGCATCCAGTTTGCGAGGGGATGGGGCTCAGACTGACAGTACCTCGAAAGGGTACGCAAGGCGAGCCGAGAAGATCGGGAGATAAGAATCAGGGATTCCAATCTTCCTCTGTCTATTCACTCGAATCGTGGCAAGCCGAGCAGTATAGATGAAGCGAACAGTTAAGTCCAAAGCAGGTGATCCTAATGAAGCATTTCTCGCCCGCCGACGAGAATTTGCAGATTCTATTTCTGAGCTCTTTTATGACAAGTTTCATGACCGTTGGATTACGGCTTTCGCTCAGACTTTTTATCGCGTAACCAAGAAAGCTACGGAAGAGAAAAAAATAGAGGCGATGGAGCAAGCACTCGCGGCTGTTTCTGCTTGGAGCGAGGAGCTTCGGATTTTCCTGGTTCGCGATCTTGCTCGATTTGTTCGAATGGAGCAAAACCACTTCGACGGCGATGCCAAAAGTTGGATGGAGCTGTGTTGCAAGGAAATCTGGGGTTCTGTGACCAGCGAAGAGTCGTATCTCGCGTGGTTCGCCGCTGCCTGCGACGACTCCGACAACTTTGCGAATTGGCGAGCCCCACTATGGCTCGCAAAGGCTCTCGGAATCGCGACGGAAAACGTTCGACTCGAAGAGCGTCCGGAACAGAGTGGAGAGGCAGAATTCGATGAGTGTGAGCGACTCGATCTTGAACACACCGATGGGCTGATCCGGTTTGCTTTCGTCTCGAATGAATTAAATAGACTTCCAGGTCTCCCAGTCAAAGTTGGTCAGGAAATAGTTTCGCTACACCTGTCCGTTTCTCAGGGCGCCAAACTTCCACCCGGTCTGCGAGGCGATGATGAAGAACCGATGGCGCAGGCCATTTCTCGAATATTGACTCTCTTTCCAAATATGTCTCCGCGGTCACAAAGGCAAACCCGGAAGAAGACCCGTATCGTGACTCGGCATGAGGCAGCCATTCGAGAAAAGATTGGAGACGCAGAGCCACCCGTGCGCTGAGTAACTTGAACAGGCCGGGCGTCGCAGCGGTGTGCTTTTGGTGTGGCTATCAATATCGTGGCGGCGAGTATAGTCCGGAGAGCGAATCGGCTCACCTGCTCCAATGCTCGGAATATCCGCAGGAGGGCAAGCTGAGAATTCAGAAACCCAAGAATACGCCCAATGTCGGAATCATCTTCCTCGTGGGCAAGACGCTATTGATTGACCGCACACCTGTTTCCGAGGGCGAAATCTATGGTGATTTCAGAATCCATGAGCGCGGTCATGACATGTATTGGGACACCCTCAAGAAAACCGGGGTGGTGCCACAGGACTCCGAATATGATGACTACCCGCGAGGCCGCGTAGCGTATAACACTAAGACTAAAAACTACTCGCTTTTCCTTGACCGATGCATCTTGAAAAACAAATCCGTTGTAAAAGAGATTATGTCGGAACTGAACCTGCCAACTAGGAGAACGAAGACGGGTACCGACAGCCACTACAAGTGTTACCGTTGCTTGTGGCGCGGGCTGCAACCATCTGTGAACATCACAATGGATTGATCACTGCAAGATTGGTAGTCATTTCAAAGTGAGCGGAACCACTGCTTGACTTCCGAGTTCCGTGCCCCTACTCTGACAATGATGATCGGTAAGAAATTATTCCTGATGTTGGTAGTTGGGACTGTACTGCTCTTGCAATTTGCGGACTGTATGGCCGCTTTTTCGCAGGACCAGCAGGCTATGCAGTGCTGTGGCACGTCCGCTTGCACCCCGGCAAATCAGAGTCACGGCTGTTGCAAGGCTATGACTTCTCCGGAAACACCGAGAATGCTGGTGAAGGCCCGTGTCTCACTGGATGTGCCAGCCGTTGTAGCTGTTGAACGCGCACCGGTACTTGAAGCTGCCATATCGATACCGGTAATTTCGTCCTCGTTTGAACCACAACAATATTATCCTCCAGAGCTTTACACCCTCCACAGTTCACTCCTGATCTAGACCTCTTGATATGTCTACAGCTCGACCACATTCCTAGGTGTGTATCTAGAGAAACTCTGCGCGGCTGCGCTATTCGGGCAAACCGCGCATAGCGATTCCACGGGTGTTTCAGTGGAACCCAAGCCCT
>JAOAPW010000171.1 GCA_025463105.1 Candidatus Acidiferrum typicum
CCCCACTCTTCCTTCATGGTACACGCGGACCGTGTGCTTGGATCCGCCATCCTCGAGCCCATCCATGCCGGATTTGAACGTATCTTGATATTCCGTAATCAACCGCGTCTTCGGATCCCATCTTCCAACTTTGTTGGAGGCTTGCTCCGCGAGCCACACCGAGCCATCCGGCGCGGGAACAGCAGAATGGATGCCTGCAGTTCCTTTATTGGGCGCGACAAACTCTTCAATTTCTCCTGTATCTGGATTCAGCCTGCCAATTCGATTCCCCGAACCAAAATCGGGGATCCAAAGTTTTCCGTCTTTATCCGGAGCGGCGCTGAACGGCATGCGATTCGGCCCGGGCATATCGTATTCCACGTACGAAATTTTCATGGCCTCATCACTGAAGGGCCGCAGTGTTCCCCGATATGCCGGCAATTCGGCTGGCGATTTCGGCAGCTTGGAATTGACGCCAAAGGTTTCATTCAAATAGGAAATGATAGTGGCGGCCGCATGATCGTCGATGTGATTCCCCAGACGCGCGTGCCGGACGTCGCGCATGTAGTTGACAACCTGCGCCCAGCCGTCGGCGTCACGCCGCACCGCTGCCATTCGAGATTGGAATCCGTGGCAGGCAAAACATTCCGCCGCAATTAATTGTTTTCCCTTCCCGTCGGGCAACAACTTTTTCCCTTGATAAACGGAAAGATCGCTCCAGCGAACCATCCCTTTTTCCAAAGCGAAATCGAGCGAAGGTGATTCGTTGCCAGCCAATTTCACATCGCGTGGCTCGCTCTTGAACCCGACAGCCCGCGCGAGAACTTCATATTCTCCCGGCGTAAGGCCCTGGATCCGGTAGCGCCCTTGCTTGTCGGACAACACATTCACGTAAATCCTGGTCTTCATGTTCTGGGCTTGCACAAAAGCGCCTTTAAACGGCGCCCCGGCGGGATCCTTCACAGTTCCGGAAATCGTCGCATCGGTTGCACCGTACGCAAACGTAGCGCACAAAAACACAAGGCCCAGAGTTTTTGCAATCGTGTTCATGTATTGTCCCTCCTGGTGTGTTTCTTCCCGGCAAGACTGGCGCTTGATCGCTATCAGCTAAGCTCTACTCCAGCGGTCGCGCGCGTGTCAAGAAAGGAAACTTGCCGGCGGTGGGCCAAAACTTTCTGTGTTGGCGGGCAGTGGTAGAGGCCCGCCCGTTCTTTGGCGCGGGCCCCTATCGTTCATTCCAAAATCATACTGCGTTAGTTGGAGATCGTATACGCTCTTGCAAAACGAGCGTTAAACGTGTCGATAAATCAACGTGGTGTCCGGCTACCGATCTTCATCTCTTTGACGGGTTCTCAAGAGATTATCGATGACAGAATCGGCCACTTCGTGGCCCAGACGATTACCAGTGGTCAAGTCAAATCTGAAATGCTGCCCAGCAAAAATACGGCTCAAGGTTGCTTCTTCAGCGGCTGCTGAGAAGCTTGTGAAAGAACGCACTGTTCCAGGTAAGACCTCGGAGGTCACGTCAAGGTCGAAACGGTCTCTGCCGAAGAATGAACGCAGCACTTCTGCGGCGGCGTCACTAATAACGGCATGCGCACCTGGATAGGACGGATCTGGAGCGGTTTTGACCGCTTGAGGAGTCCAACCTGGGTTGGCTAATGTCTCGGGGTTGTCATCGGTGCTGGCAGCGCGAATCGCGGTCACTGGCCGCCAGAAATTGTACGTATATTTTGCGTCGTAGAAAGCGATTACACTGTCCGCAAGGCTGAAATTAAGCAGCGCGAAGAGGCGCGCACTGTCCGCGGTTTTTAAATTGCGCGCCTGCGAGGCCGTTTGCGTGATTTCATTCCAATAGTTCTGAATGGCACCGTTCCAAAATCGGCCGGTCAAGGCCTCGTCGGCGGTTGCGGTTGTGCTGTTTTCAATGCCCAGGGATTCTATTTCATTGAAGGCATCCGTGTATTCGTCGCTGGTTAACTTCGGGGGAGGACCTGGGCGGAACTGGTTTGCACGGTTCAGGGCAAAGGGCGTGACACGAGACCAATGCGTGAACTGCGGCTGTGGAGGAAAGTTCGGAGGCGTTGATTGGTAATCACCCGGCGCGGTCCCAAAAACATAAGGAATCGGCGGAGCATCGGAGCCGTCATTGCTTCGCAGAGCCAAAATCTGATCAGCAACTGCCAACCCGATCGCAATACCTTCGGTCTTTTCCTTCCCATCCGCAATTTCGGCTAGCGATTGCTGAAGTTCGACATCCAGCTGCGCCTTGAAGGCTGGATACAGCCGGACTAATACCTCGTGTGCTGCTGAAGCAGCCGCAGCCTCCTGCGAAGCGTTTCGCGATACTTCCGGCAACGTAACAAGGTAGGGCTTATGCTTCTCGTCAATTGCATTGACCGCGTCATAAATTGCTGCGTGCATGATCGCAAAATTGCGGGTGGAGTGGACAGTTGCGGGCTGTGCACCGGGCGTGCGGACTATGATTAGAAGCGTTTTATTCCACTGGATAACCGGGTTCAGCGCGTGTGCTGGAGCATCTTCCGGTTTCGGGTCACGCTCAGCGAGCGAAGCTGTATGCGCCACGCCTGCCTGGGCGGAAAGGCTGGCACACAGCAGCAGGAAGCTAATCAAGAGTTTCTTCATCGTATTTTCTCCTTCAATTGTATGTAGGCGATATGGATTAAGCCGGTGACGACGTTTGTCGGCAGAAGCTGCCTCACGTCTGTACAGACTGGAAGGGTGGGGGAAATATTCCCGGCGAAAATGTGCAGGCGGTCCGGAGGCCCATCTACCGTGAAGGACGCGGTAAGTGTGGGCTGG
>JAOAPW010000175.1 GCA_025463105.1 Candidatus Acidiferrum typicum
ATGGATTGCCCAGGACTTTTCTCACTGGATGTTTCAGATTACCTAAGTTCTCGTCCCTTTGCCACTGACCGAACTGAAACGCTCCATCCACGAATTCGGCGTAGTTGATGCGCCCGCTATCCCCAAAAGTAAATCTTCCCTACGCGCGTGACAGCACAATGACCAGAGGCGACGCGACGATCGCAAACGCCACTGCGGTGACAATCGCACGAGGCAATCTCCTTCTGAACCGATAATCTGAGCCCAGGAAAAGCGTCGCGGCCAGGGAAACGATTCCGAGGGGAAATAGAGCAGCTTTGGTCAAATATCCGACGCCCAACAAAATTCCCAATAGTAGATACGATGTCCACCCGGCTGAAACCCTTTGCATCCGAAGAAGAAGGCCCGCCACCAGATACATCACCACCGCCACGCATTGATCCGGAGTAACTGTCCATATGGAAATCCAGACCAGGCCAGCGTAGAGAAAAAGTGAATAGCCGAAAGCCCGCATCGCCCAAACCGGAACAGGTTGCAACGAAGCATTTCCCTGACCTGGACTCCGCTGGCTGCGGCACAATTCGTCCAAAAAAAACTCGAATGCCGCCATGGAAGCAACGAAAATCAGGAAATTCACCGCATGCACGATCGTCGATTCCCAATACAGCGAGGCGTTGCATAGCCGGATCGCCACGGCAAGCAATACTCCGTACAGCGGGCTCCAGTATCCATTGATTGCCGTATTCCAATCGTGAATCAGATAGGCGTGTCCCAGATCGAGGTAGGAAATTCCATCCACCATCATCGAGAAACGAGAAGCGACAGTCTCGATCAATCCAAGAGCCAAACCGAAAAACCAGAACAGGCGGCGAGCCCACGAGGATAGTAGTTCATCGTTCAAGAAGAGATCTAAAAATTTGACAGGTGCGGAAATTCGCTGAATCGGGACTGAAACCGCCAATTCGTCCTCACTCACGAACATTTATTGTCTCCAGGTCAACTGGAGGTTCGGATCGGTGAGAGTATATCAGTTCTCCACATTGAAAAAGTGTTGCGGGTCGTTGTATTCCGCGGCGTAGCGAATATCCCAACGCGTCGTGGTCAGCGGGCGGGACTCACAACAGCCTTTTTCTGCATCCATTCCCAGGCTGAGGCCACAATGATTTCCAGATCCTGTTTTTCCGGGACCCAGCCCATTTCTTTCTTTATTTTTTCCGAGCTGGCCACGAGCACGGCCGGATCGCCAGGCCTTCTGGGACCAACGCGCACCGCAATTTCCCGCCCGGTGACTTTGCGAGCTGCCGCGATAACTTCCTTCACCGAACGACCGCCACCGCATCCCAAATTAAAAATTCCGCTCGAGCGTTTCAGGTAATCCAGCGCCAGCACATGCGCATGTGCGAGGTCACTGACGTGAATGTAATCGCGAATGCATGTGCCGTCCGTGGTTGGATAATCATCGCCAAAAATTTCCACGTGCGGCCGCTGACCGGCCGCCACCTGGAGAATAATCGGAATTAAATGCGTTTCCGGATTATGGAATTCGCCGCAAAGTTTGGTCGCGCCCGCGGCATTGAAATAGCGCAGACTCACGAAGCGCAGTCCGTAAGCCTGTTCGTACCAACGGCAGGCGCGTTCAAAGGAGAGCTTCGTTTCTCCATACGGATTGGTAGGCCGCGTGGGATCCGATTCCTCGATGAGAGGTTTCTCCGGTTCGCCATAGACGGCCGCCGTCGAGGAAAGCACCAGCCGGGAAACTCCCGTAGCGCGCATGGCCTCGAGCAGCGTCAGGCTGGTAATCAGATTATTGGAATAATATTTCGCCGGGTTTTCGCACGATTCTCCGACCAGCGCGCTGGCCGCCATGTGAATGACGCCCTCAATTTTGTGTTTCCTCAGCACACCTTCCACCGCCGGCCTGTCCAGAATCTCGCCTTGAATAAATTCCGCGCCGGGAAGCACGGCTTCGCGATGGCCCTGGCTGAGGTTGTCGTAAACGACGGCGTCATGCCCGGCGCCCAACAATCTCTCAACAACCACGCTGCCGATATAGCCTGCCCCGCCTGTAACCAGGATCCGCATTCCAGAGCTTCTCCAGGAACGTAATTTTAATCCGTCGCTCGGCGCGTACTATACCATTTTTGCAGCAAGGACTTCAGCCTTCGAGATTTCTGGTAGTAGATCAGCTTGAAATAACCGGCCACCGGATTTCTCTCTGGATTTTGCTCAAAACGGAAACCAAATCAAAAGCAAACCAAACCCACACAGGCTGAAGCCTGTGCTACCCACCTACTGCATCCGGTATTGCACGGTGAGGTTGGCGTTCTGCGGAGCCGTAGTGCAGCCGGCCGCGGCGGTGACGATTTTGACATCGAGATTCGCCGCCGCAGCGTAATTTTGCGACACCGCGCCTGAATCATAGATAGCCGTACCGTTTACCGTCGTCAGCGTAACGGGCGTCGTGCCATCGGTGACGCTCACTGTTGATTGTGTGGTGCATCCAACACCCGCGGTGCCGAGCACGAGTTGCAGACGCGTGACGGTAACGGGCTTATCCAGCGTGATGCGCTGATACGTGGCGGCCGCCGACGTCAGGTTCGGCAAGAATGCATTGTAAGAAGCGCGCGGAGATGCGTTGAACGCGACGTCTGCCCCCGCCTGGATTCCTCCCTCGCCTTGAAGCGTTCCGCCTGACACTGCCAGTTTTACGCCGACCCCGGGATTCGCCTCGCCAATCCCGAGTTGCCACAACGAACTTCCGGCTGCGGCCGTACAAAACAGGCATGACTTCGTGGCCCGATCCCAATAAAACCATGACAAGTAGGCCGAGCTTATAGTGTTCAGGAAACTTGCAGTCGAGCCTGCAGTAGAGGTGAATGTGTAACTCACAGGATTGCCGCTCGCCCCCAGATCAGGGACATAATTGTTCGGCACACAGCTGCTTCCGCCTGTCGAGCAGTATAGAAATCGAAATCCACTATAGGCTTGATTCAAATTCCCGGCCGCCTGCTGCCACTGGAGGTTGATCGAACTGGACGCGCCTACACTTTGACACAAAGTGTTCGAGGGAAGTGTCAGCCCCGGAGTCACCTGCGCGTCCTTGCCTTCGACGGCCATGCAATAGGTGGCTGCCGCAAGCGATCCAGCGCCAGTTCCCGTGACTTGGAAGCTCGACGGCGCCGGCAGAACCTGGGCCCACGCCGGGAACGGCGGATTCGCGCCGTACTGGCTGTATGCCAGCTTTGACAGGATCGGCAGTTCTACATGGAACGCACTGCCGCCCACCAGGGTCCCGCCGCCCCACGTGCCTCCCAGACTGCTGCTGCTTGTTGAAGTCGCAGACAGGGGAGGCCTGTCATTGCATACCGTGTTGTTCGGCCCGCAAGTGAGCATGCCGCCAAAACTGTTCACTTCGTTCAGATCCACGGAAGTAATGTTTAGCGTCGTTCCAAGTTCCTGAAATACTCCGTACGCTGCTGGACCGTTCACAGGGTCAGAGTTATTTACGTTATGAAGGCTAATGTTATTTAGCGATGCGGTGGAGCTTACCCCGGGAGCGTTTGGACCCGAATCATGTATTATGAGGGCCGTGTCGGTGGCGGTAAGCGCCTCGTTGATCCAATTCGTAAAATAGAAGCTATTTTCTCCCACGCCCCCTCCGGGTTG
>JAOAPW010000243.1 GCA_025463105.1 Candidatus Acidiferrum typicum
CGAACATGGCCCCTAACTTGTCGACATCATGGAATGCATCTGGCATAAGGCGATGGTCGCCCACGAGAGCCTCAATAAACGGAGCAAAATGTTTGCTGCGAAAGGTAATTTTCGGTCCGATTGAGAGGTTGGAGAATGCGGCGTCGTCAATTCTGCTGGCGAGTCCGATTTCACGGCTGCCCCAGTCGGTGCTGGTATCAAGCGTAATACCAAACCAACGATTGAAATCAACGGTGAAGCTGGCGCCGGCGCCGCGAGGATTCACTTCCATGCGGCTGCTTAATGGGGCCAGTGCACCGGGAAGTTGACCGTGCACATCCGCGCCCGGATGGAAGAACGAATACCCGCCGAAAAGCTCCACCTTGGGAGTCCGGTCCTGAGCTGCAGCGAGAGTGGCAAACATAAACGAGACAGCGATCATTGCCGTCAGCAGTGCTAGGGCACGACCCGAGTGGCGCTTTAATTGAGATGACATGCGAATATTCCTCCGAACTTCAAATAGGTTCAATTCACGCTTTCCAGCCTGCCCTGTAGCGGACAACCTGCACATCTTTCGCTGCCGAAATGCCTCACGGGCAGACAGGTACATTGACCTGATTGGTGTCCAACGTGACGGCGCCGTTTTCCGCCAGAGCTCTGCCATTCAGCGTCGCGCCGTTGCCAACGGTAATGGATGCGTTAGCCATAATGGTTCCCGCGAATGTTGAGCCGGTTCCGAGGGTTGCCGAACTGCCAACCTGCCAGAACACGTCGTGGGAAATGGCCCCACCGGTTAGGAGGACTTTGCTATTGCCAGGACCCGCTGCAGTCGTCAGCGTGGAAACAATTTGGAAGATATAAACTCCATTGCCGCTGAGAGTGAGGTTCCCGGTTATTCCCAGCGACGGCTGGGCGCTCGTGGTCTTATAAACGCCAGGGGCGAGGGTTAGACCTCCTATATCTGCGGTGAGGACGGCCCCTCCCGCTGCTGCTGCGGCATTGTTGTACGCTGTGGTCAAATTGCCCTGGGCCGTCTGTGCAACCGAGTCGCCCGGGTGTTGTATGCCGCCAGTCAGTGTCCCTGGAGGGAATCCTGTGATCGAGAGTGCCGGCCATATCCCTACATCTCCTGTGACGTTGGTGATGCCGGTATTGCTCACAACAGGGGTAGCGCCCAGAATTCCAAAAGTGCAGGCTGCTCCCAACGCAAAGGCTGCGGGTGGCGCTGGACACGTAGTGGAGGTAGTGAACATCCAGACCTTATTCGCCGCGAGCGCATTACCAAACGTGTCTTTCGCGCCCGTGGTAATCGTGGCGGTAAAAATTGTGGTCGGTGCAAGAGTGCCCGCGGGCGTAAAGGTGGCAATATTGGTCGACGAATTGTAGCCAACTTGTCCCGTCACGCTCGCCCCATTTGTTCCGGTCAATGTAAATGTGGAGATGTTGAGCGTCGCAGGGTTCATCGCCTTGCTGAACGTTGCGCTGACAATAGCGGTGGTGGAGCACACGCTTGGCGAGGCGTCCAGCGGAGTTACGGAGGTCACACTCGGCGGAGTTAATGGAGCACCGGGATTTCCCGCTGCCGCATTTTTTTCATCGCCGCACCCAGTCATCGCTACAGCCAATAGGAACGCCGAAATAACAATTTTTGTAATCTTTGATATATGCATTAACTTCTCCTCTTCATTCAGTGACAAGGCGTTCCACACTTCCAAATTTCCCGCTCAGTGAGTCTGGCACTATAACGGTCAAGGAAATTGCTGACTGTGCTGAACTGGACATGATTAGAGAAAATTTAGATTGTACCTAAATAGTAATGTAAACGTAAAAATAAACTAAAAGACACCATTCGGGTCTCGCACTGCGGTCTCGATCGTCAAACTAAATCAGGAATTTGGAGGCGCCTCGATGACTGTCGTCTCTGAGGTTGGCTGCCGCAAATGGGAGAGGCTAATTCTTTTTGACGCCTATCCCTACGCTTTGTACCCGATGGACTGATCTACTGAATCGAGAGACATTTGAAGTGCGCGCCTGGCAGAGGTAGAGGTCCACAAATGCTTCAGTTGTTATTTCGATTTGCAGTTGGCGGATTCATGGTTACTTTTTTCGCTGTTTTGGCGGATCTCCTGAAACCAAAAAGCTTTGCGGGATTATTCGGGGCGGCTCCCTCGGTCGCACTGGCCACATTGGGTCTGACAATTTTGACGGACGGCAAATCTTACGCTGCGCTGGAGGCGCGTTCCATGATCGTTGGCGCTCTGGCTTTTTTTTTGTACGCCTGCGGCTGCTCTTACCTGATGATGAAGGTCAAATTGCCGGCGATTGCCGCAACTACTTCAATGCTTTCCATTTGGTTGATTTTTTCCGTGGGCGTCTGGGTGCTCGTGCTGAGGTGAGTGCAAGTGAGAGTGGCTCTCGACTTTTCCGCTTTTGGAAGAACCAAGTGGTACGAATACGCAGTCCGTTTCCTGTTCGGCGGAGCCATAACTGTTGTCGCGGGTCTGCTTGCCAAGTATTTCGGGCCGGCATTTGGCGGGCTATTCCTGGCATTTCCAGCGATATTTCCGGCAAGCGCCACTTTGGTCGAAAAACATGAAAAAGAAAAGAAGCAGCGCGGGGGAATCTTACACACCGATCGAGGGCGTCTGGCGGCTGCGCTGGATGCAGCTGGCTCCGCAATGGGAAGCGTCGGCCTGGTGACATTTGGATTTACCGTTTGGAAGTTGCTGCCGATCTGGCATCCTGGGGTAGCTCTTTTGTGTGGAACCGCAGCCTGGCTGATTACTTCGTTTGGCCTGTGGCGCGTTCGCAGAAGCCATTAAGGAAATTGTACTCCGTATAGATTTCCGCCGGACGCTGCAGTAACCCACTCATGGAGGCTTCAGAACTCGCCGTCTTATAGTCGTACTTGGTCCGGAGAAATCAGAGCCGGATCTCGATCCACTGATTCACTGAAGGGAGAAGCGGAATGGCCAGATACGGAAAAGCAGCGGGCAAAAGCGTCAAGAGTGCCATGCACCGTAAAAAACGCGGAACCTTGAAATCGGGAAAGGGCGGCAAAGGGGGCACGGTGCGGAGTCGAAAGCAGGCTATTGCCATCGGGCTCTCCGAGGCCCGAAAAAAAGGCGCCAAGGTTCCGAGAAAGAAAGCGAGCTAACACAAGTCCTCTTTCACGGCTTAGCAACGTCAATTAAGGCCACGGTACCCGTCTGTCCCGGCGCCATTCCATTTCCGGCGATTTCTGTAGAGTCCACCTTTAGGCGGACAGCTTCAATCGCAGCACATGCTCACCTGAAGGTGAGTGCTACAGCCGTATTGTTACCACGCCAAGTACGTCATTCGACAACGATACCCCTCAGCTTGAACCTGCGTTCGTAAATACAGTGTTAAATTGAAATGGGCGGCGGGTCCATTTCTCGTTCGAATGAGCGAAACGCGCCTGTCTGCATATTGATCCAAAAGGGGAAATCCTGGGTGAGCAAGATCCGCCTGCGCACGAAGTTCCTCCTTTCGCTTCTGACCATTTCGGCCGGACTGACGGCTGCCACGCTCTTGGTTGTCAGCTATAGCGTTCAGAACCGGGTGCGAGAAAGCATCCGTGAAGAGCTGCGCAATTCCGTCGACACATACAGGAGCTTCGAAAAACAGCGTGAAGATACCCTCACGAAGTCCGCGGAACTCATCGCGAATCTACCCAATGTTCGCGCCTTGATGACCACCGAGGATCCGCTAACCATTCAGGACGCCTCAGCTGACATATACAGGTTAAGTGGAAGCGACTTATTGATCCTGGCCAACCGCGCTGGAAGGGTGTCCGGATTAAGGACTGGCACGTCGGGTCTCGATCGAGACACTGCACAGAACCTTCTGCGCCACTCCCTGGATCGGGGACAATCGCAGGACTGGTGGTATGGTGGCGGCCACCTTTATGAAGTCTGGATACAACCGATTTATTTCGGATCGTCATCGCAGAACACGACGATCGGACTCCTGGTGGTGGGTCACGAGGTAGACGAGCGCGCGGCGAAAGACTTGAGTGCCGTTGCCTCAAGCGAAGTTGCTTTTCGCTTCGGAGATCTTCCAGTTGCCAGCACTCTCGCCGCAACGCAGCAAATCGAGTTTGCGCGACAACTCTCCGGAAACTTGACGAATCTCTCGGGGACGCCGCGAGACATTCAACTTGGCGCCGAGCGATATGTCGTAGCGACCGTCAGCCTATCTCCGGATGGAGGCCCCGCAGTGTCTCTGAGTGTGCTGAAATCGCTTGATAAGGCCACTTCTTTCCTCAGCGGCCTGAATCACGGTCTGATTGCGCTTGGATTGCTGAGCGTTTTGGCCGGAAGCGCGCTGGTCTTCCTGATTTCACACACATTTACGCGACCTCTGGCGAGCCTGGTCGCCGGCGTTCGCGCCCTGGAGAAGGGCGATTATAGTTACCCGCTCGAAAGCAGCGGCGGCGATGAAGTCACCGAAGTCACCGACGCGTTCGTTCGCATGCGCGCGCACATGGAGAAATCTCAGGGAGAGCACAAGCAGCTTGAGGAGCGTCTACGCCAGGCTCACAAGATGGAAGCCGTGGGCAGGCTCGCGGGAGGGGTGGCGCACGATTTCAACAATTTGCTTACGATTATCCGCGGGAACAGCGACCTCTTGATGGACCGCGAAGGATCGGATAATTTTCACCGGCGGTGCGTGGAGCAGATCCAGAAAGCTGCCGGCCGCGCCGTTTCCATGACGCGCCAATTGCTGGCGTTCAGCCGAATGCAGGTTTTGCAGCCGCGCGTGATCGAGTTGAATACCATCGTCGTCGAGATGGGCAAGATGCTTCCCCGCCTCATTGGTGAGCACATCGAATATGCGTTTCTTGCGGATCCCAGGCTTGCGTCGGTGAAAGCAGATCCGGGACAAATCGAGCAGGTTATTCTGAATCTCGCAGTCAACGCGCGAGATGCCATGCCGAATGGCGGCAACGTGACCGTCAAGACCTCGAATATCGTGATGACCCAGAAGGAAGCCATCAAACGCCCACCCATGACCCCGGGCGAATACGTTTTGCTCTCCGTCACTGATACCGGACATGGCATGGACGAAGCCACCAAAACCCATATATTTGAGCCTTTTTTCACAACGAAGGAACTGGGCAAAGGTACGGGCCTCGGCCTGGCCACCGTTTACGGTGTTGTTAAGCAAAGTGGTGGGTTCATCTGGGTGATCAGCTCCCCAGGCATGGGCACGACATTTGAGATTTATCTGCCGCAGGTTTCAGGACCTGTTTCCAAGCTGGACCTGGAAGCCAAACCCGCTGTAATTCCCAATGGAAGCGAGACAATTCTAGTGGTCGAGGATGAAGCCGGCGTGCGCGAGCTGGCCTGCCAGTTCTTGCGGGTAAAAGGGTACACGGTGCTGGACGCCCGGGATGGCGAGGAAGCGCTGGAAATTGCCACGCGGCATTCCGGGACAATACATTTGCTCCTGAGTGACATGGTCATGCCTAAGATGAACGGTGGCGCTTTGGCCGGAAAATTGAAAATGATTCGTCCGAATATTAGAGTTGCTTTTATGTCCGGTTACTCCGAGTTTTCCAGAGGAGACATGGGACATGAGTTTACCGACGCGCCGGTTCTCCAAAAACCGTTCTCACCAGCGAGCCTTGTTGGAATCGTGCGCGAGGCGATGGCGAAAACTGCTCCGGACCGGCCGGTCGTAGCAAAGTAGCCAGGCCTCCAGGGATGCTTCGAGTTCCGTTAGTCCAATTTGCCGCAGGATCATTTAACCAGATCGGGGAGGGCATCATGCGAGTCAATAGCTGCCGCTGGAGAGAATTGAAGATCTGCGTGGCTGCGAGCTCGCTGTTCCTGTTCTCTGCGGTTGTTCACGGACAAGACGCATCAACGGCGGCGCGGTCCAGCTCACCGGCGTCTGAGCGGGAGGCTGGACCGGAAATCCGCGCTCTGGCTGACTTGATTCGCGACTTGCAAGCGCAGGTGCAGACACTGAATTCGCAATTGAGCGAATTGCGAAACGAAGAACAACGCACCAGCGAAGAGGCTCATGAACTGCGCCACGAACTGGATCTTGCAAAAGGACGGACGCTTTCAACGCCCAACGCAAGTTTGGATTCCACTCCGTCGTCCGTCTCGCAAGGTTATCCTCCACCCAGCAGGCCAGCTTCGCCCGGGGCGCCTGCTTCCGCGCAGAATCAATCGGTCCCGGATGGTTCCTCCAGGTCCGACGAAGATCAGCAGCTGATCGATGGCAAACTGAATGACCTGTATCAGACAAAAGTGGAAAGCGGATCAAAATACCGGTTGCGCCTTTCCGGCCTCGTGCTGCTGAACATGTTCGACAATCACGGAACCGTTGATAATCAGGATTATCCTGCTGTCGCGGAACCTGCACAGACACCACCCTTGTTCATTGTTCCCAGCACTTTCGGAGGAACACTCCGCCAATCCCAAATTGAACTTCAGGCATTCGGTCCTGACGTTGCCGGGGCGCGAACCAGCGCGGACGTGGAATTTGATTTTGCCGGAGGCTTCCCCTTCACGCCGAACGGCGCCGCAATGGGAGTGGTTCGCCTGCGCACGGGAACGATTCGACTGGATTGGGCCAATACTTCGATCGTTGCCGGCCAGGACCGCTTATTTTTCGCACCGCTTGCTCCCACGTCCCTGGCCACGCTCGCTGTTCCGGCGCTGTCCTATGCGGGGAACTTGTGGGCGTGGACGCCGCAGGTTCGTATCGAGCATCGCTTCGTCTTGTCGGATACTTCGAGCGTCTCAGTCCAAGGCGGAATTCTCGATTCACTGTCGGGCGATTATCCGGTGGACTCGTATACGCGCTATCCGACCTGGGGCGAAATGTCGGGACAGCCCGCCTATGCCTCCAGAATTTCCCTGAGCCATCGCGTGTTTGGACAGAATCTTACCGTCGGGCTTGGCGGATATTATGCCCGGCAGAACTGGGGTTTCGGCCGAATTGTGAATGGGTGGGCGGGAACCACGGATGTTACTCTGCCTCTCGGAAAATTATTTGAATTCACGGGCGAATTTTACCGCGGCCGGGCTGTGGCGGGTTTGGGCGGCGGTATTGGTCAAAGCGCTTTATTTACAGGCTCATTTATTGATCCTGCCACACCTATTAAGGGACTCGATTCAATGGGAGGCTGGGCGCAGTTGAAATTCAAGCCCCGAACAAATTTTGAAATCAATGGCGCGCTCGGATTGGATAACCCGTTTGCGAGCGAGCTGCGAAGTTTCACTTCGAACCCAATTTATCTTAACTCGTTCACTCGAAACTTGAGTCCGCTTGTAAATTTCATTTATCAGGTTCGATCGGACATTTTGTTTTCGACCGAATTCCGCCGCCTGCAAACCACCATCCTGGACTTCGGCTCCAATAAGGCTAACCTTATTAATTTCAGTGTTGGGTATATATTCTAGTGGGGTGATTCAGCAAAATGCGGCGCTCACAACGTTCCTTCTGCCTGGCCGTTCTGTTCGCATGCGCCTGCACGTTGCTCGCACAATCTCAACTGGCGCCGGTCACCGTGCAGGTTGAGATTGTTAATCCAAAAACGTCCAGGAAAGCCGCATCTGCCGGCAACCGCACCGATTCGTCCAACGTTGTCATCTGGCTTACACCCCTCCCCGCGAATAATGGATCTGCCGCCGCAACGCCCCCCGCGCATTCCGCCCCGCAGATCACACAGATTGACAAGAGCTTCTACCCGCACGTTCTTGTCGTTCAGGCGGGCACCGGCGTCCAATTCCCCAATAGAGACCCTTTCCTCCACAATGTTTTTTCTCTTTTTGATGGAAAGCGATTTGACCTTGGATTCTATGAAGCCGGATCCAGTAAGACAGTGCGCTTCGACCGCATAGGAGTGAGCTATCTCTTCTGCAACATTCACCCGGAGATGAGCGCGGCCGTCGTCGCCGTGGACACTCCTTATTTTGGATTGTCGAATGACGCCGGACGCGTCACGATCTCTAATGTTCCCGATGGACGCTATCAATTGAACGTCTGGTACGAACGAAGTTTGCCTGAGGACTTGAAAACTGTCAGCCGTGTAGTATCGATCGCCGAAGGCGCGCGGAGTTTAGAGACAATTAAAGTAAAGGAAAACGTTAATTTCAGCTTGGAACATAAAAACAAATATGGGCAGGAGTACATTCCTCCCGCGAACACCAGCCCTGTTTACGGCCGGCCCTGAAAATCGCCCTCAGACTGTTTTGTCGCTCGAGTAGCAGAGGCGCTCGAGATTGCATTCAGCGCAACGCGGCTTGCGCGCCTGGCAGATCTTGCGCCCGTGCCAGATCAGCTGGTGCGAAAACAGGATCCATTTCTCCCGCGGAATAATTTTCATCAAATCCTGTTCGATTTTCCTGGGATCGGTATTGCGTGACAGGTCGAGCCGCTCCGAGAGCCGCGCCACATGGGTATCGACGACAACGCCGGAAGCAATACCATACGCCGTACCGAGGACGACATTTGCCGTTTTTCGAGCCGCACCGGGAAGCGTCAGAACCTCTTCCATCGTGCGTGGCACTTCTCCGGCAAATTCCTCGAGTAGCTTCTTGCTGGCGCCGATGATGGATTTTGTCTTGTTCCGGAAAAAGCCTGTTGGCCGGATGTCCTGCTCGAGCTCGTTCGGATCCGCGTACGCGAAATCTTTTGGCGTGCGATATTTCTTAAACAGCTCTTTGGTGACCAGGTTGACGCGCACGTCCGTGCATTGCGCCGAAAGAATCGTCGAAATCAGCAATTGAAACGGATTCTCGTGCACCAGGGCGCACGTTACGTCAGGGTAGGCCTCGTCGAGCTTTTCAAGGATTGCGTGCACGCGCTGAGGATTCGTTCCCGCCGCTTTCGTCAGAATTGCGCGCGCGGTTGAAGGCCGTAAATTAAGTTTGCGCGAGCCGGGTTTTGATTCCAGCGCAGGCTTGGCAATTTTTTTGTGTTTTTGTTTTTTCATTGCTGCCCGGCGCATGAATATAGCACATGGAAGGGATGTACGACCTGCCGGCGCTACGAAACAGTCTCGCCGCATGACATATCCGATCTTACGTTCGCGGCCTTGCACGATTCCAAAAATGCAACCTAAGCGATTCAACAGTCAGATAAAAGGAAATCGAGCGCTTTGCGAAAAGCTTTTCCGCGATGACTGTGCTGATTTTTTTCCTCGCGAGTGGTTTCCGCAAATGTCTTTCCGAGTACGGGGAAGAAAAAAATCGGATCGTATCCAAACCCGTTCTCTCCGCGCGGCGCTTCGAGCAACTCTCCCTCGGCCGATGCGGAAAAAACTCCGCGAGCCTCGCCCCGCTCGACTAGAGCGACGACGCATACGAACTGCGCGCGGCGGTCTTGGCGTTTTTTGCCGCGCATCGCATCGACCAATTTGCATATGCGATCTGCGTCCGACGCGTCCGGTCCCGCATAACGAGCGGAATGCACGCCTGGAGCTCCGCCGAGAGCCGGCACAACCAGCCCCGAATCATCCGCAATCACAAGTCCTTCGGAAAAATGGCTGTAGTGCAGGGCCTTGCCCAGAGCATTTTCACCAAACGTGCTTGCGGCCTCATCAAATTTTGGCAACGCGTCGAAATCCGGAATCAAGCCAAGATCGAGCGTTGCCCCGGCGGACGCGGCCAGCGCGCGATATTCGCGCAACTTGCCTGCATTTGACGAAGCCACGATCAAGCGAATGGATTTATTTTGCCCGGACACGGAAATTCGTCTGCACCAAAGTGGATTGATGTTCGGTAAGGCGCCGAATTCCTGCCGCCGCAAGCGCCAGCAGATCCTGCAATTCCGCGCCGGCAAACGGTTGTCCTTCGGCCGTGGCCTGAAC
>JAOAPW010000152.1 GCA_025463105.1 Candidatus Acidiferrum typicum
ATAGTACCGCTTAAGGTCGCGTTTCGTCATAGGCTTGCGAGATGCTGGTTCCCTTTAAGACAACCTACCAGAAGTCAACCGCTTCGACAGAGAACCGCTCTCTTCGGCGCAAATGAACTATGCCTACTCTAGAACTGCCAGAATCGAGTTATGCTTTGCGTGGGGAACGCGATGATCACGTCTACGGGGAGTTTGAAAGGAATGGAGCCGATGAGCGGAGTTGAACCGCTGACCTACTGATTACGAATCAGTTGCTCTACCAACTGAGCTACGTCGGCCTCTCTTCGATTTTAAATGCGAGTGGCGCGCACGTAAAGCTCAGCCCCTGCCTTGTATTGAATTAATTCTGATCTCGCCGTCGAGTTTTCCACAAGACATCACAACTTAAGTAGGTTTTCCACTTGCTATTTACTACCCATGTTCCCCATAATTGCTTCGCACCACAGTTGTTAGCTCTGTTTCGTTGTGCGTTGACGTGAGACAACTTAAAACACAGTGACTCAATACGGAAGAGCAGACGTACTGCGCATCATGCGCATCACAAACCGGCAGATGCAAACCTGGGAAAAAGCTGGATTAGTGGCTTTGTCCCAGACCTACTCCTTTTTTGACCTCCTGCAAATCAAGCAACTGCGCGACCTCAAAGCCAAGCGTGTCCGTTCCGCTGTGATTTTGAAATCGCTTCACGAGATGCGTCTGGCCTCGGGCATGGAAAATCCATTTCTGGAGTCGAGCGTCTTCTCCACCGGAAACCGCGTCGCCTTCCGGCATCACGGCAGGGCGGTTGAACCCATCGCCGGACAGTTCGTCATGGACTTCAACGGACAGCAAAAAGTTGTCCCCGCAAATGTCCGCACCATGCGCTCCGCGGAAACCGTCTCCGAACTCTTTGCGCGCGGAGTCGCACTCGAGGAAGATCCCGAAACGCAGCAGGAAGCCATTGACGCCTACCTCAAAGTCCTCGAACTCGACATCCATCACGCCGCTACGCACATTAATCTAGGAACCATCCACTACAATCGTCATGATTTCGTGAAGGCTGAACATTTTTATCGGCAGGCGATCGAAGCCGATCCCCGTTACGCGCTGGCTTATTTCGATCTCGGCAACGTCCTCGACGAAACCGGACGCCTGCCCGAAGCCGTCGGCGCATATCGCACCGCCATCCTTCTCGCTCCCACATACGCTGACGCGCATTACAACGTCGCCCTCGCGCTGGAAAAAACCAAGCAGTCGCGCAAGGCGCTCCATCACTGGCGCGCCTACGTGAAGCTGGATTCCACCGGCCCATGGTCGGCCCACGCGCGCGCGCAGATCGCAAAAATCCTCAAGCTGGAAAATCTCGCCATCGTCGCCCGACAAGGCCAATAAGCCCCTCCTAAAGAACAGAATAATCCGTCCCGCTCTCAACAGCTCTCGATCTCAACAAAGCGAGTATCGTGTACTTTGAATCCTCTTTCTTCTATGCCTGCAAGAAGAGCGACGGTGTGCCCGGCCCGCAGCGTTAGCGCGAAAAAGACACCTGCTTTTATTTTGATTCGTTAGTTTCAAGGCTGCATCATAGACGCCAATATTAAGGAGAGAATGTCATGCCTACGATAACCACAAAAGACGGCACACAGATTTACTACAAGGACTGGGGCACGGGTCAGCCAATGGTTTTCAGTCATGGCTGGCCGCTCACCGCAGATGACTGGGACGCACAGATGCTGTTCTTCGGCGAGCGCGGCTTTCGCGTCATCGCGCATGACCGCAGAGGTCACGGTCGCTCCACACAGACGTGGGATGGCAATGAGATGGACACCTACGCCGACGATCTCGCGGCCCTGACTGAAAAGCTCGACCTGAAGGACGCAATCCATGTGGGCCACTCCACTGGTGGCGGTGAAGTTGCGCGTTACATCGGGCGGCATGGCTCAAAACGCGTCGCCATGGCCGTGCTGATCAGCGCGGTACCGCCGTTAATGCTGAAGACGGACAAGAACCCCGGCGGCTTGCCTCTCTCGGTCTTCGACGGACTGCGTGCTCAACTTGTGGCAAATCGGGCAGAGTTTTACAAGGACGTCACACTCCCGTTCTACGGCTACAATCGCCCTGGCGCGAAGATTTCGGAAGGCATCCGGCAGCACTGGTGGTTGCAGGGCATGATGGGAGGCGTTAAGCCCCATTACGACTGCATCAAAGCTTTTTCTGAAACGGATTTCACCGAGGACCTTAAGAAGTTCGACGTGCCTACTCTCATCATGCACGGCGACGACGACCAGATCGTGCCCATCGGTGCGGCGGGACTGATGTCCGCGAAGATCGTGAAGAACGCCACGCTAAAGGTCTACCCAGGTTTTCCGCACGGGATGTTCAAAACCCATGCAGACCAGATCAATGCCGACCTGCTCGAGTTCGTATCGAAAGCTAAGAAAGGCACTCATGCAGCCTGAGTTCAAGACGGCTCGGCAGATCGCGACATTCGCAAGCGGTCTGCCGAGGCCTCAAGAAATTCTATCCATCGCCCCTCTTGAGTTATCTAACACACCATGGCTAATGGATTGGCAGTTTCTGTTCTGGATCTGGTTGGGATGCACAGCGGCGAGTCCGCAGGCAGTGCCATCGCCCGGTCGGTGGACTTGGCCCAGCACGTAGAGCGTTTAGGCTACACACGCTTTTGGCTGGCAGAACATCATTCGATCGAAGGGCTGGCATGCTCGGCCACGTCTGTGCTGATCGGCCACGTCGCAGGCGCCACGAAGACCATCCGCGTAGGCAGCGGTGGGGTCATGCTGCCCAACCACGCTCCGCTGGTGGTGGCAGAGCAGTTCGGAACGCTCGAAGCGATGTATCCCGGACGAATCGACTTGGGCCTGGGGCGAGCTCCCGGCGGCGACTTCCACACCATGCGCGCGCTGCGCAGGGATTTGCGTCAGACCGGAGATGAATTTCCCGAACTGCTGCAAGAATTGCGGACCTATCTCGGCCCGGCAAAGCCCGGGCAAGCGGTGAAAGCCATTCCGGGACAAGGAAGCAATGTCCCCATCACTCTTCTGGGTTCAAGCGGCTTCAGCGCAGAACTGGCTGCCACGCTGGGTCTGCCATTCGCTTTCGCGGCGCACTTCGCGCCGGAGTATCTGTTCGCGGCCGCGCGCTTGTATCGCGAGAGTTTCCGCCCAAGCAAAGTATTGCGCAAGCCCCACCTGATGGTGGCAGTGCAAGTGATCGCCGCGGAAACCGATGCCGCCGCCCGTCGCCTGTTTACGACACCCCAGCAACGCTTCCTGCGACTGATCCGCAACCAGCCAGTGGAGTTGTTGCCGCCGGTCGATTCGATGGATGAGATATGGAACGACTTTGAACGGATGGCGGTGGAGACCAAACTGAGCGCCGCCATCGTGGGTTCGAATGCAACGGTGAAAGCAGGCTTGGAAAAGCTGGTCTCCGAAACAGCCGCCGATGAGGTAATCGTAGTAACGGACCCCTATGACCACGCCGACCGCCTGCAATCCTATGAACGAGTAGCCGAAGTTGCGAAAGAGCTGGAGAGTTCGGCAGAAGCGACAACTCACCATGCCTCATATCGTCGCTAAACACGGCTCCTTAGCCCAGATTGCGGGGCAACGCTTGCCTTCGCCGCAAAATCCGAATCAAAATGAACCGCGCAATTAGTTTCTTGTTTTCTGCCGCCTTGATGACAACCGGTCTTCTGCCTGTCGCGGTCGGCCAACAGCCAGCCACGCCTGAGTCCGAGATTGTTGAGCCCCAGCCGATACTCTGGGTGGATCACAGTGCAATCGAAGGCTTGAACGATGTCCACTTTGATTTCGACACCTACCATTTCGTCTCTGACCCGGAGGCCCTGCAGATCGATGCGCAATGGCTGAAGGATCATCCCGATGTGCAAATAAATCTCGCCGGGTACGCAGACACACGTGGAGACGTCGTTTATAACGTCGCCCTCTCCCAGGAACGGGCCAACACTGTTAAGCAAAAGCTGCTTCAATTGGGCATCCCAGAAGACCGGATAGTCTTCGCCACTGGTTGGGGAAAGCTTTACCAGAGCTGTCTCGATCCGAGCGAGGAGTGCTGGAAAAGGAACCGCCGGGTTCAGTTCGAATACGCCAACCCTCTCGCTAAGGCGCCAACTGCTGGAAGCCGATGATATCCAACTCCGGCGCAGGGATTCACCAGCAACCGCTGGGTAGTGGG
>JAOAPW010000253.1 GCA_025463105.1 Candidatus Acidiferrum typicum
AATTGCGCGCGCGTTTTGCGATACCGAAGTAAGCCGGCGACGCTCGCCAGCACCCCCGCGACGATCGCGATCGTACCGAACCAGACTGTAATTCCGGCCGTCCCGGTGGCACGACCTTGGAACTGCATGAATTGCCGGATGGCGATAGCGAAGCGTCCGATCGCAAAACCAAATACGACCAGAGCCACTGCGGTGCGCACCCAAGCCAGGAAGGTACGCTCATTCGCAAGGTGATCGCGGGCGCGGTTAGACTCTTCGTTGGCTGCGGGCTGAGTAAACTTGGTTTTTTGCTCCGCCATGAATCCTCACAAGCGAGAAATCTGAGCGTAGCCATGAATTATTCCACGGCTTTTTGCGAGCGCCACACGTATTTATACCGCGGAATAAAAAGTTCACCATCCAGCGATTTGCACACCTCCCTAAGCCATTCCCTGTATGGACCGGCGTTGCGGAATTGCGTAGCGTCAGTGCGGACTTAACCTGACGTAGGTTGAGGCAACCAGGCCCCAGCCAGGTTCAGTTTTGTTTCTCACCCGATGAGAGCCCCAATCTTTTAGAGTTAAGGAAACGCCCATGAAAACAATTGAAGTCGAGAAGACCGGGGGACCGGAAGTCCTAAATCTTCAAGACATAGGAGGTCTTGAACCTCCAGGGCCGGGGCAAGCTCTCGTGCGCATTGTGTATGCAGGAGTGAATTTTGTGGATGTCGGCCAGAGGCGGGGTACATATCCTCGCGAAGTTCCATTTACACCGGGCGTAGAGGCTGCAGGAGTAGTCGAGTCTGTTGGCGATGGAATCGACTGGGTGAAGCCGGGAGACCGAGTTGCCTACACGGGCGAACCTGGCGCATATGCCGAAGCGAGCCTGGTCCGAGCCGAGCGGCTCATACCCTTGCCGGACGACATTTCATTCGAACAGGGTGCTGCGTTCCCTCTGCAAGGGATGACTGCACACTATCTGATTCACGAATTTCGTATACCGGGACCTGGAGATTTCGTTCTGATTCATGCAGCCGCTGGCGGGGTTGGCCTGCACCTTGTGCAATGGGCGAAACATCTGGGCGCGTACGTAATTGGCACAGTCTCAACAGAAGAAAAAGCCAAAATTGCGCGGGATGCCGGTACCGACTATGTGATCCTGTACACCGAACATGATTTTGCGATAGCCACTCGGCGAGTCACGGAAGGGCGCGGGGCTGACCTCATTATCGACGGCGTTGGCAAGAACACGTTTAAAGGCGATCTAGAGGCCGTCGCCATTCGCGGGCAAATCATTGTGTTTGGCTCGTCCAGCGGACCCGCCGATCCCATTTCGCCCAACGCTCTCATGGGCAGGTCGATATCAGTTTCCGGCGCTAGTTTGGCCAATTTTATTTCCACACGCGAGGAAATGCTGCACAGAGCAAATGAGGTCATCCAGGGCATTCAGGAAGGTTGGCTCAAGTTGAGGATCGATGGAATTCTGGAGCTTTCGCAGGCTGCGGAAGCGCATCGCCTGCTCGAAAACCGCGAAACTTCCGGAAAGATTCTGTTGGAGCCCCCGGCAGACGTTCGAAGTCAGGCCGCTTAAGCAGGTGCATTTCTCTGGAGGTACCAATGATTGTTCCCGATTGTTACGAGGCGCGCAGGCCCGCGCCAGAAGTGCCCGAGCAGCCTGCTCCGGCTCCTCCCAAACCCGAAGAACCGGTACCGCAACCGCCGCAACCGGAACTCCCGCCCATCGGCCCTCCGGGGACTGACCTCCCGGGACCGGAACCTGATCCGGATCCTTATCCCGAACCTCCGGAAATGCCACGTCCAACGTTGAAGACTTAATCCCACGAATTCATACAATTAATCAGGAGGGCAAAAATGGCGTCAGCTAGGCAACAAAAAGCTGCTAAACAAAATATCAAGAAGGCAGCGAGAGCCGCGCGGAAAAAACGGACTATTGCTCATTTGTCAAAATCAACTCGGACTGCCTTGGGGAAGCAAGGTGCGAAGATTGCCGCGCAAAAAAGGAATCGGGGCTCTTAGTGTTCCGGGACTATTTCAAATCCATTAGTAAGGGACGGCGGCGTCTACCTCACGTTCGACACCGTCTCGTTTAAAGACGATTACGATCTTCAAATTTCCGCGGGCCGGAAACATTTGGTACTTTGCGAGATCTTAGTTCAGATTGATCCGGGTCGGGAGCCTTCTCAACGGCTTCGAGACGCTCGGCTTCCAGATCCTGTCCCTCGTCCGCAAGTTCCGTGACACTTTCAAATCCTTTGCGTTCGTGGATTTCCAGTCCTTCGAAATCACCGGATTGTTCGCCTCGCAGGGCCGGCCTTTGATCCGAGGCGAGTGAAAACTGGCGATTGGAATTCAAGCTGCTACTAAGACTTTTATTCCCGCTGATCGGTTCATCGGCCTGCTTCACCACCGCGGGTCTGCTCGAGGCTGACTTCCGCTTCCTCAAAAAGTGCTTCCGTTTTTTCATATTCACTAAGCACCTCAATATCAATATTAAGAACCCGAGATGCCTCATCATTGAGTTGTCGGTTCGGATCCGCAATCCATGATTTGCTGTATTTTATGACGAACACGGAGAGATGAAACCGGCTTCGGCAAATTTCTGAGAAGACTGGGTTAGATACACCGAATTTTAGCGGCATCTACAAAGAGTTACTGATTGAGGCGATTTTCTTCGTTTCGTACGCTCGGATAGCCCCCAGCTCCGAGGAGTAGAAGAAATGAAATCAATCAACAGATTTGCGTTCGTCATGACCTTATTTTCGTTCACTTTATTTAGCGCTGGCTTGGCGCTTGGACAAAAGTCATTGCCGCCGGGAACCCAAACGTCAGATTCGGGTTCGACGTCGCAAGCTGCGGATGCGACCTTTGCGAAAAAGGCCGCGTCTGGCGGGATGGCGGAAGTGAAGCTCGGTCAGCTCGCGCAGGAAAAAGGCTCGAGCAAAGCTGTAAAGGAATTCGGTAAGCGGATGGAAAATGATCACTCGAAAGCCGGGGACCAGCTTAAAGACGTCGCCTCGAAAAATAACATCGACCTTCCAGCAGACATCGATAAGAAAGACCAGGCTACTTACGATCACCTCTCCAAGCTTTCAGGCTCGGAGTTCGATCGCGTGTACGCGCAACATATGGTTACCGACCATGAAAAGGATGTCGAGGAGTTTAAAAAAGAAGCGAGCACGGGGAAAAACCCGGACGTGAAGAGTTTTGCCTCCAAGACCTTGCCGACTCTCCAGGACCATCTTCGGCAAGCGCGAGAAATGGAAAAGAGCGTAAGCGCCAAAGAAAGCAGCAAGAATTCTTAGTAAATTTTGTGCGCACCGGCGGACCCAGCCCGCCGGCGAGCATGCCGCGTCGTGCTGTTGGAATTGTGGAAGAGGTTGGCAAAGGAGTCCGAAACCTTAAGCGAGGAGACCGGTGCGATCGCCAGGGCGCTCGCAGACAGCTTGATGAACAAGCTGCCGCTTTTCCAGGCATTCGATAAATCAATTGGCATGTGACCTCCCGCCTAAACGGCCTGCATCACAGCGTCTTCCAACCGTTGTCGATCTTTCCAGAAGTTTTTCAACAAAACACCGGAACGACGGAGCCTGTCAAACATCGTCTGGATATTCAGGTCTTCTGGGCGCAATTGATTGGTAAGTTCCCTGGGGCTGACGGGCGCCGAAACTGGCGCGCCGCGAAATGGACGCAACGAGTAGGCAGCGGCCAGCGGCCTTCCCCGGGCATTCTGTACGGTATCGATGAGCACTGTACCTTTCCGGCGGCTGCTGACCTTGCGTTCAAAGGTAACCAGATCCGGCAACTCCGCCTGCACCTGTTGGCCGATCGCTCCCGCAAACAGGCGCACTTCGTCGTAAGTGTATTTTCGTTCCAGTG
>JAOAPW010000267.1 GCA_025463105.1 Candidatus Acidiferrum typicum
CTGTGGTTTCCGTCAGAGAACTGAGCATCCCTCCTAAAGCCCTTCACTCCTTTCAAAAAGGGATCGAGCGCCTGACAAAAGACGACCCAGCCGGGAGCTTGCCGCACTTTCAACGCGCAGTCGCTGAATTTTCAACCTATTACGAGGCCTACTTCGAGATAGGAATGGCGAACCTGAAATTATTGCGCACCACGGAAGCAGAGCAGTCCCTCCGAAAATCCATTGAACTCAGCGGCGGCGATTACTCGGAGCCACTATTTGCATTGGGCGCGGTTCTCACAAAAGAAGAAAAATTTATCGAGGCCGAGACGGTCATGCGGAAGGCTCTGGATTTGGACCCGACGTCCTGGGCAGGACATTATTGCTTGGGCTGGGCGTTATTCGCCTTGAACCGCCTGCAGGAGGCCGAGAAAAGTGTCCGCGAGGCGCTTCGCTTGAAATCCGATTCCCCGGAAGTTCATCTCCTGCTCGCCGACATCCATCACCACCAGCATGACTACCCCGCGCTTCTGAAGGATGTGGAAGAGTATCTCAAGTTAGAACCAGACAGCCCCGTCGCCTCCAAGGTCAGAGACCTCCGAGACAAGGCCGAGCGGGCGATCGGCGAATCCCAGAACCTCTCTGTCCTCATTCAGCCCTAACCCTGATTCCCCGCGTAGCAAATAATTCTTATGTTTGTAGTGACGTTCCGGAGCGTGTGTGATTTGCTGACTCGCGTTGTGGCGGCGTTGAAATCAACCCAAGTCCCGAACCGAAATAGCCGTTCAGGTGAGATAGACCTGGCCCACCAGGGTTGCTATGAGGATGGACAGAAACAGGAACAGGGTGGCTAAGACCAGCAGCCGTGCTTCGCTCCGTTGCAGAGCGATTCGTCCGGTGGCGAATGCTTTGGTTCTTATGGCCACGATTCCGTGCAGGCCGATCAGGAGCAACACCAAGGTTAGTTTGATATGCAGCCATGGCGCGTGAAGATAATAGCGAGAATTCGTCATGATGAGGCCAACTCCGGCCAGGATGGTCAGGAGTGCTCCGGGATCGGCCAGTCCTCGCAGGTAGATGCGCTCAAGACGAGCCAAAGCTTGCCGAGCTTCCGCCGAAGCCTCCTGGGTGTGGCGCGTTAGCGCCATGGACGTCACCAGCAAACCGCTTACCCAAAGAACCAGGCCTGTAATATGTCCAACAAGAAGAGCAGGAATCATCGCGATCACCCGGCAGAAGTCTATCAGTCACCTGGATCATTCCAAAGGCCTCTGTCGGCCCAACCTCACATGGGGTGGTAACTCCTCAGCCACAAGGCATTCGACTCCTAACGTGCACCCGCCTGGTTCTCACGTATGATTTTCTCTCAGCCCACGCCTTTGGAGGTGTCGGTGTCATCATCCCATCAGATTTCGCACGTACAAAAGCGTCGCAGTACTCGTTTAGATCACGCTGTGCCGGTCGCCGTTCAGGGTGTGGGCGCTTACCGTGAACCTTACCAGGATCAGGTTTCAACGCTGTCGATCAGTTGTCACGGGTGTACCTACAATTCGAAATATGAAGTCATTCAGGGCGAGCTCGTCTATCTGGATGTCAGATCGACCAACGACGGCTCCTCGCATGGCTCCAGCAGAGCGCGCGTGAAATGGGTGCAAAATCTTGGCGGCAAAGTGGGCTTTCAGGTCGCGGTGGAGTTGGAAGTCGCCGGCAATATCTGGGGGATTGCGTCCCCGCCGGAGGATTGGTTTCCCATCAGTGCGCTCGTCAAAAGTGAGCAGGCCGCCTCTGGGCGAGAGTTGCGGCTGGTCGCCAAAACGGAACAACAAAATTCAAGCGTGCTCCAAGCGCAGCCCGCGTCTGGTCAGCCCGTATCGCCGACATCTGCGGCGATTACTTCCCAAGGATCCCAGATCAAAAGAAATGAAGCAGCTGCTTCCCCGTTATCATCGCTTACGCAACTGATGGCTGGCTTAGGCGAACAGATGCAAATCCTCGCAACGGAGGCCGCCAGAACAGCACTCGCCGAACAGAAGGGCCGGCTACTGGAAGATTTTCGCTCGCAGTTGCGTCAGGAAGCCATCAAAGCGATGCAGTCGGTAATTCTGGCCTCCAAAGAAGATTTCACGCGCCTCGCATTAAAAGAACTGAACCTGGCGCATGAAGCCGGCGCGCGAGCGAACTACACGCGCTGGATGGAAAAGATTGGCCAGGACATGGAAAGCGCCCGGCAGCACATGTTAAATCAAACAAAGGAAGTCAGCCAACGCGTGGACAGCATAGCTGCCACCACTGTTGAACGCGTGCAACGCAGTATGGAAGCGACACGCAGCGAAGCCGTCGAGCGTTTTGTGTCGCGGCTGAAGGAGCAGGTTGCGCCTATTCTCGCTGAAGCAAAAGATGCGCTTCAGACGCTCACGGATTCCGGCGCCGCACTGAAAAAGGAATCGCAGTCAATTCGCACTGACGTCGAATCCAAACTTGCAACCGCCACCACCGCAAGCTTGGTTCTGGTGCAGGATCAACTGGATCAAAACGCGAGCGCTGTTGCTGCCAAGACCCAAGAAACATTGCTTAAACTTTCTGAAAATTTTGAGTCAACAGCGCGCGAGCATGTGGAGTCTCTCCTGGTTTCCATGGGGGCAAACGTATCCAAAACTCTCCAGGAGCGGACCGCGGAAATTTCCCGCGAGTTCTCGGCTGGACTCGAAGGCTATACCCGGAACTATCTCGAGTTCATCAGCAAGGCGATTGCCGAAATCCCCAAGACTCCGCCTGCGCACTCGCAGAAATAGTGGTGTAAACTTCCGCATCGCCTAACGAATCATTTCTGGAGGTGCAGGAACATGCGGATGATGCTGGCAGCACTGTTTTTTTTTCAAACCGTTCCCACGCCCGCGAGTCCCCTGCTTGAAAACGATTTCGTTCGAGTGTTCCGAAACAGCGCGCCCTGCGCCGCCGGTGCCGCGTCCTGCGGAGATCGCATTGTCTTAGCGCTTGGTCCAGTGGAAGTAGGCGGTCAAAAGTTGGAGCGTGGCAACGTTAAGGTTTTCAAGACGGGTGAACGCTACTCTCCTCCCAAAGACGGCGAATATCTGGAAGTCGTCATCAAGCCCGGGCATCCCAAAGTCATGGCTCTTAGCGCTGGTGCGCCTCCAGCGCCAGGCAACAACGTGTTGTACGACGGAAAAGACTTCACCATTTTTGAGGAGAAAATGCAGCCTGGCGGGCTCAGTTCCCCACACAGTCACAATCAACGCCTGGCAATTTTTCTCAATAAAACGCAAGTGCAGCAGTGGACCGATGGGAAATCGGAAACCCGCGAACTCGTTCCCGACCTGGTAACTTTCCGCCCGGCGGTCGTTCACACATCCAAAGATGTAGGCACCGTTCCGATTCGCAATA
>JAOAPW010000307.1 GCA_025463105.1 Candidatus Acidiferrum typicum
CGAGGCTCCGTGTCCGGTGCCCATCGTCTGCATGGGCTGGCCCTTGCCGCAATTGGGCGTGCCCCAGAGCGTCCAGTGTTCACGCGAACAGATGGCGTCGCAACTATTCCAGAATTCGGTGGTGATGCCGCTATAGCTGGGATGCTTCAGCATGCGGCCTTTTTTACCGCCCTTGATTTCCCACGCGATTTCAGTGGAAAACTGAAAATGGTAGCGGCGATCGTCGATGGACCAGGAGCGATTTGTCTCCATAAGAATGGCATCGTCGGTATCCGCAATTAGATCTTCGTATCGCCACGTTCCCGGCAAGATGCTGATATTCGTCATGCGAATAATCGGCAAGCGATTCCAGGATTCGGTGCGCATGGTGCCACCCGAACGCTTTTGGCCAATGGAAATGGCCGTTTCGCGGTTCGACAGGTATCCAGTGAACAATCCATCGGTAATGATCGGGGTGCATTGCGCGGGGACGCCTTCATCGTCGTAGCCGAAAGTGCCGAGGCCTGGTCCGTGTTCGAGGCGCGCGTCGGCAACGACGTTGACGATGTCCGAGCCGTAGCGAAGCTTGTCCAGTTTTTCGAGCGTGAGGAAACTCATGCCCGCGAAATTTGCTTCCATGCCGAGCACGCGGTCAAGCTCGATGGGATGGCCAATGGATTCGTGAATTTGCAGGCCGAGCTGCGAACTGTCCAGAATAATAGTTTTCGTGCCTTCCGGCGATTGCGGCGCGGAGTGCAGCGCGACCGCTTCCTCGGCGATGCGCGGCGCGTTGCCGACCAGGTCAAGCGACTCCACCAGTTCGTAACCGGCGAGTTGGTGCTGCCCGCCAAAACTATTCGGATACGAGCGCTTCTGAATTTCGTTTCCGGAAAACGTTGTCGCCACGATTCCCGCGCCGGACTGCATTTTGACTTGATGGATGACCGATCCGATCGAGGAGGCAAATAATTGGTCGATGCGGCGAAACGCCATGGAGGTTTCCGTGAGCGTCACGCCCTTGACACGCGACATTTCGCGGTCGGCGGAAAGAAGCAGATCCAACTGGCGCTCGAGAGGAATGCGGAACGGATCCTTGACATACGGATTCTGCCAGGTGTCCTGATACGCTTCAACCGGAACCATCTCCACATCGTGGCGCTTGGCGAGTGCGGATGCTTTCGCAATGGCGACGGCTTCGGCGGCGCAGCCCGCAATTCCCTCGCGCGTCAGCCGATCGGTTGACGCGAATCCCCACGATCCTTGCGCGATGACACGAATTCCGATGCCAATGGATTCCGATTCGGCGAGCGTGCCGACCTGTCCGTTTTTTGTGGAGAGATCGCGGTGGCGAATATCCATGACACGCGCATCCGCGTAGGTTGCGCCGCGCACGCGTGCGGTTTCCAGCGCCCAGTTGGCGAAATCGTGCATCATGGCCGACATTACTCTGGCGGGCTCCAAGTAGAGCCCGCACCCGATAACATAGAAGATTTCAACGCAGAGTACACAGAGGTCACCGAGAAAGCACTGAGACTAAGTGCCTTCCGACCAGGACGCGAGGTACAGTTCCTGCTCTGGAGTGAGTTTGTCCATCTGCACGCCCATCGACTCGAGTTTCAACTTGGCGATTTGTTTGTCAATCGCCTCCGGCACAACGTAAACCTGGGGCTTGAGATCGGCGGAATGCTTCAACATGTACTCCGCCGAGAGAGCCTGATTGGCGAAGCTCATATCCATCACGGCGGCCGGATGCCCCTCCGCTGCCGCTAAATTGATCAGGCGGCCTTCGCCCAGGAGATAAATTCTGCGGCCATCCTTCATCGAAAATTCCTGGACGAATGGGCGCGCAACACGATTTCCGCTGGACATCTTTTCAAGCGCCGAAATATCAATTTCCACGTTGAAGTGGCCGGAATTGCAAATCACGGCGCCGTCCCTCATTTTATCGAAGTGATCGCCGGTGAGGACGGATTTGTTACCGGTAACAGTGACAAAAATATCGCCGATCTTGGCCGCTTCCGCCATCGGCATCACGCGAAAGCCATCCATGACGGCTTCGATTCCGCGAACCGCATTGATTTCGGTGACGATTACATCGGCGCCGAGACCCTTGGCGCGCATCGCGACGCCTTTGCCGCACCAGCCGTAGCCGGCGACGACCACTCGCAGCCCGGCGATCAGCAAATTCGTCGCGCGGATAATTCCGTCAATTGTGGATTGGCCGGTACCGTAGCGATTGTCGAAGAAATGTTTGGTTTCCGCGTCGTTCACGGCGATCACGGGATATTTCAGAGTCCCGTCCTTGGCCATTGCGCGCAGGCGGATCACGCCTGTGGTTGTTTCTTCCGTGCCGCCAATCACGTCGGGAACCAGGTGCGCGTGTTTTGTGAGCAGCAGCGTCACCAGGTCCGCGCCATCGTCCATCGTCATCTGCGGCTTGTGATCCACGGCGGCATTCAGATGCGCGTAATATGTGGCGTTATCTTCGCCCTTGATCGCGTACGTCGGAATCGAATAGTCCTTCACGAGCGACGCCGCAACTTCATCCTGCGTCGAAAGCGGATTCGAGGCGCAGAGAACCAAATCGGCTCCGCCGTCGCGCAATGTGATCGCCAGATTCGCCGTCTCACTGGTCACGTGCAGGCATGCCGCCACGCGAATACCCTTGAGCGGCTGCTCCTTGATGAAGCGCTTGCGGATGATCTGAAGCACGGGCATTTGCTGGTTCGACCATTCGATCTTCCGCTTGCCTACTTCCGCCAGGCCGATATCCTTAACGTCGCCTGCCACACTTTGCGCGGTTTTTGTCACCGAAATTCTCCTGTTTTTTATAAAAACATGATGAATCGATATCGTGGATCCAAAATCTCAGCGGCGTTTAGGGGCACAGACTTCAGTCCGTGCTTTTTTCTGGCTGGTTTTCCGCGGGTCTCAGCCCGAGCTAAACCCTAATTCAACAACACACAGACTGAAGTCTGTGCTACGGCTGCTATCGCCGAACCGCTACTTCTTTCGCGCCCAATCCGGCCTGGCTGCGAATTGAATCCGCCTTATCGGTCCGCTCCCATGTAAATCCGGGACCGGTGCGTCCGAAATGGCCGAATGAAGCCGTCGGCCTGTAAATCGGCCGGCGAAGATCCAGCGACTCGATAATTCCGCGCGGAGTGAGTTTGAATGTGCTGCGAATCAAATCGGTGATCTCGCCATCCGGGATCGTTCCCGTACCAAACGTGTCCGCCATCACTGAAACTGGATCGGCGACGCCAATCGCGTACGCAAGCTGGACTTCCACCTTACGCGCAACGCCTGCGGCCACCAGATTTTTCGCAACGTGCCGCGCCATGTAACAAGCCGAACGATCCACCTTCGACGGATCCTTACCCGAAAACGCGCCGCCACCGTGCCTGCTGTAGCCGCCGTAGGTATCAACAATAATCTTGCGGCCCGTCAAGCCGGCATCGCCCATCGGACCGCCCACAACGAATCGGCCAGTCGGATTGATGTGGAATTTCGTATTTTTGTCCATCAACGCGGCGGGAACAACTTTGCGGATGACTTCGTCGGTGATCTTCTTCTGCAAATCGGCGTTCGAAACAGACTCGCTGTGCTGCGTCGAGATGACGACGGTATCGACTCGCACGGGGCGGTCGCCATGATACTCGACGGTTACCTGAGATTTGCCGTCGGGGCGGAGGAAATCGACGACGCCCTGCCGGCGAATTTGCGAAAGGCGTTCTACAAGTTTGTGCGCCAGCATGATTGGCAGAGGCATCAACTCTTCGGTTTCATCGCATGCAAAACCGAACATCAAGCCCTGATCGCCCGCGCCTCCGGTATCCACGCCCATGGCGATGTCCGGAGACTGGCGCTTGACGGAGGAGACGACAGCGCAGGTCTCCGAGTCGAAGCCATATTCGGCGCGCGTGTAGCCGACGTCACGGATGACGTCGCGCGCGATGTCGGAATAATCGAGGACAGCCTTGGTGGTAATCTCGCCCGCAACCATTACCAGGCCAGTGGTCACCAGCGTTTCGCACGCCACGCGGCCCGTCGGATCTTCTTTCAGCACCGCGTCGAGCACGGCGTCGGAAACCTGGTCGGCAATCTTGTCCGGATGACCCTCGGTGACCGATTCCGAGGTAAACAAAAATTTTCGCTTGCTGTCGCTCAAGCCAGCACCCCCAAAAAAATCCAAATTGACGCTAACATGCGGCTCCTACGGTGTCAACGAATTGGACCGGAATGCATTATAGCAGCACTAAACAGCGCAATATCAAGGCCGAGATGTCGTGTGGACGCACCACTGGGTCCGGCGCAAGCTACGCCTCGTCCGCGGATTCATCCGACCCGCCGAGAGTTCCCTTCCTTCGAGATAGCAAATAATTTAGAATAAATGGATCGAGATCGCCGTCCATGACGCGATCCACATCACCCATCTCGAACTTGGTTCGATGGTCCTTAATCAAACGGTAGGGTTGCAGGGTGTAGGTCCGGATCTGGCTGCCGAAACTGATGTCGCGCTTGGTTTCGTCCAGTTTGCGGGTTTCCGCCTGGCGTTTCTCAACTTCCAATTCGTAGAGGCGCGAACGCAGGACTTTCATCGCCAGTTCGCGGTTCTTGTGCTGGCTGCGTTCATTCTGGCACTGCACGACGATGCCGCTGGGCAGGTGCGTAATGCGTACCGCGGTTTCCACCTTGTTTACGTTCTGGCCGCCTGCGCCTCCTGCGCGAAAAGTGTCGATGCGCACTTCCTCGGGCTTGACGACGATATCGATACGGTCGTCAATTTCAGGGATGACAAAGATGGAGGCGAACGATGTGTGCCGGCGCGCGGCCTGGTCAAATGGAGAAATACGAATCAGGCGGTGCACGCCGCTTTCGGTGGAGAGAAATCCGAACGCATTTTCGCCTTCGATGCGCAGCGTCGCGGATTTCAGGCCCGCGCCTTCGCCGGGCGTCAGGTCCAACACCGTGGCGCGAAATCCTTTGCGTTCCGACCAACGGAGATACATTCGCATGAGCATTTCGGCCCAGTCCTGCGACTCCATGCCGCCGGCGCCGGATTTAATCGTCATGATGGCGTTCAGTCCATCGTTCTCGCCGGCGAGCAGGGTGAGCGTTTCGAGTTCGGAGACATAAGCATCGGCGGCGGCCATTTCGCGCTCAATATCCTGGAGCAGCGAATCGCGCTGGGCCACGTTGGTCTCTTCTTCGGCAAGGTGAAAATATGTTTCGATGTCGCTCAACATGCGCGCGAGCTTTGTATCGGAGTCGATGACGCCTTCGGCGACTTTTCTCTGCTGCAGAATTTTCTGGGCTTGTTCCTGATCCTGCCAGAAGTCCGGATGCGAGGTTTTCGCTTCTAACGAGGCGACCGTTTCACGGCTGCGGGCGACGTCAAAGATAGCTCCGCACGAGCTCGATTCGTTTCTGAAGTTCGTCCTGGCGCCGCTGTAGATCTTCGATGACCATTTTTGTCCTGTTTAGTTCGGGTGCGGGCTCTACTTGCAGCCCGCCAGAAATTAGAGACGGCTCTAGTTGAAGCCTGCGAAATTATGGATTGCGGCGTTGGAATGCATCACGCGCGCTCAATAACAGTAACACGAGCGTGGCGATCACGCACAGCCATGCGAGCCAATCGCCCCAGCGAGCGTAGTGCGTGATATCCGTGCGAAAACCGTACGGCGCATCCAGTTCGCCGCGAGTGTCAGGTGGCAGGCGCGCGACAACGCGTCCGTAGGGGTCCACCGAAACGGTGACTCCGGTATTGGTAGCGCGCAGCATCCATCTGCGATTTTCCACGGCGCGCACGCGAGCCATCGCCAGGTGCTGCGGAGGCGCCGAGGATCCGCCGAACCATCCGTCATCGGAAATGTTCACGAACAGCGCGGCCCCGGCGAGAGTGAAGCGGCGGACTTCGTTCGGATATATTGCCTCGTAGCAGATGTAAACGCTGAATGGACCACCCGCAAGGTGGCCGGTCTTGTACTGCGTTCCATGTTGGAAATCACCAATGAGGCCTGTCAGGCTGCCCGCAAATGACAAGGCATTTCTCCACGGCACGTATTCGCTGAACGGCACGAGATGGATCTTGTCGTAGATAAAATTCAACGCGCCGGAGGAATCGAGAAGCTCGGCGCTGTTGGTCGCGCCAATACCGCCACCCGGCAGAGGTTTCCAATCAACAACTCCCACCAGGAAGCCGCCTCCCGCGCCGCGAGCGATGCGCTTGGCTCGGGATAAGAACTGCGCGTCCTGCAGAGAGAACGGCGCCGGGACTTCCGGCCAAACAACGATGCCGGGAATTTTTTGCGCCGACTCAATGCTGATGCGCTCGAGATCGTCGAGATCAGACGCGTGAGTTTGCATCCAGTCGGCAGGATAGTTCGTCGACACGGGAAAATTTGTCTGCACCAAATGCGCGACGTGGTCTGCCGGAGCTTGTGGCACAAACCGCGGCCCAGCAAGTGCGATCACAGTCAATCCGGACGTAACCGCGAGCAATGTTCGGAGGGATCTCATTTTTCCATGCGCGGCATGTATCGCCACCCAGGCGAGCAATGCGTTATACGCCGCAACCACCAGCGAGAGGCCAAAAATTCCTGTGATCGCCGTCAACTGCACGAACGTAAGATTTCCAGCAGCCGCATAGCCAAGCAAATTCCATGGAAATCCGATGTGCGGAAAATGCAGGAAGAGGAATTCCTTTGAAACCCATAAAAAAGGTGCGGCCAGACAGGCTCGGGCCGCGCCAAATCGCCCCAGCCACGCAACACCGCATGCAAATAGCGCGTGAAATATCGCACAGACAAATACAACCAGCATGAAAACGCCGCCGGCCGCGGGCACCGAGAGCGGACCGTAGTGCCGCATTACGGTATAAAACCATGGCACGCTAAGCGCGTAGAACACAACGCCATTCAACCATCCGAGCAGCAAAGCGTATTGCGGAGTCGCATTCAAAACAGCCAGAATCAAAATCGCCACCGAAATCCATGCCAGCAGAGGGAAATTAAATATGGGAAATGCGAAGGCAAGCGCGACGCCGGAAACCAACGCAAGCAGTAGGCGAGCCGTCCTCGACAGGTTCATGGCCTCGGCATTGTAGACCGGCAATCTTTTTGCTGCACGTGGAGAAACTGTAGCGGTGGACTTATTTCGTGTGGCTGGATTCCGTGTGTCTCCCCTGTCGGGGTTATCTGGTCATCCTCGAATCATTTTCCCACCGCTGCCGCGTTGGGCTACGTTGTTCCATCCCTCCGGGACTCGTTTTCTTTTCCTTTGTTATTTCTTTAACTCGTTAGCGCCATTCGTTAACGCTTGATGATGGATTTGAAGCCGTTGGCTTCGAGGTCGTGGCGGGCATTTGTCGCGGATTGGTTGTCGCGGTAGGGGCCGACCTGGACGCGATAATATTTGTCTGGGCCGGGAGTGATCACGTATGCGGGAAATTTTTTCTGTTGCAGCGCTTGTGCCAGCGCCATGGCGTCGCCTTCGCGTTGGACGGCGGCAACCTGAAGCATGATGGCTCCATTTGCGACCAGCGGAGTCCCAGCAGGGGCTGACTGCTGCGCCACGGGCTTAAGGGAAACTGCGGCTGGTTTGGGCGCCGCCGGTGGCGCTGCCGCTACTGTCTTTTGCGGTGGTTGCAGATGGTCTTCGGTCGTTTTCGGTTCAGCGGAGTGATAAAAATCCCAATCCGGATTTTTTTGCGCGGGAGCCGCGTCACCCTTTAGCGGGCTCCCAGTAGAGGCTGCGCCCGTTTTCGGCGGAGTCGACGTCACGCTCACGCCTGATTTCGGCGGGATCGGCGCAGAACTCGCATTCGTTTCCGGGCGTTGGGGTTTTGCTTTCGATTTGAGTGCGGACGCGGCTGCTGGAGGATCGTCCTGGGGTGGACTGCCGATTACCGCGCGCAGCCGGGAGTCGTACTGGCTGCGGCCCATCAGATATCCCAAGGTGAAGACTACCGCGAAGATCACGACGAGTAACATGAACAGGCCAACGAGGTGCCTGCTCTCCAGGATAAAATCGCCGCCGCCTTTTTTTTCTTTCGCTGCCATTCGACTCCAGCGGGCTCCACTAAGTTGTGCCCGTGCCCTTTTTCCGTCGGGCTCCAAGTAGAGCCCGTTCTTTTTTCCGGCGGGCTCCCCTTCGGCACTCAGGGTAAACAAGTAGAGCCCGCACC
>JAOAPW010000177.1 GCA_025463105.1 Candidatus Acidiferrum typicum
TGCGCGTTCTCGAGGAGCAGCGCCTGGAACCAGTAGGCTCAAACCAGACTGTGAATGTCGATGTGCGCGTCATCGCCGCCACCAACAAGAAACTCGAAGATGAAATTGGCGCTGGAAGATTTCGCGAGGACCTCTTCTATCGCTTGAATGTGATTCCCTTCAATGTGCCTCCGCTTCGTGAACACCCCGAGGATATTCCCATCCTGGCGCGGCATTTTCTGGCTGAGTTTTCCGCCGCTTACGGACGCAAGCCAAAAGAATTGGGAGAGTCCGCTCTCAATGTGATGCTGCGATATCAATGGCCGGGAAATGTGCGGGAATTGCGCAACCTGACAGAACGGCTGATGATCATAGTTCCGCAGGACAAGATCGAGCCGCTACACCTGCCCGGCGAACTTTTCCGTGGAACCTCGCGTATGCCGCAGCAGCCCAACGCAACGCTGCATGAAGCGCGCGACGCATATGAGAGAGAATTTATTTTGCGGAAGCTCGAAGAAAATCAGTGGCACATGACGCGCACGGCGGAAACGCTGGGGCTCGAACGCAGCCACTTGTACCGTCGCATGCGCTCCCTGGGGATAACGGCGGAGGAATGATGGCGCCGGTGACTTGCTCTGAACGTTTGACGTCATCCTGTCCCGTAGTAGCTATTGTAGCCCGAGTCTTCAGACGCGGGGTTTTTCCTCGCCACTAGCAATCAAACCCTCGCCTCTGAAGAGGCGAGCTACAAATTCGGCGGCGTCAGGGGATGCCAGCAGAGGAATAATCCAGATGCTACTCCCCGGTCAGACGTTCCAGCTGCAAGCGCCAGTCGAGCTGGCGCACAATTTGTGGATTGTCGCGCCAATCACGCAGGACTTTCACGAACAACTCCAGAAAAATCTTCGTGCCGAGAATTTCCTCGAGCTCCTTGCGCGCATCGGTTCCGATTTTTTTCAGCGACGCTCCCTTGCTGCCGATCAGGATTCCCTTCTGCCCTTCCCGCTCGACATAGATGGTCGCGCGGATGCGGATCAGCCGGTCGCTCTCCTCAAATGAATCCACCAGAACGGCGACGGCATGCGGAACTTCGTGGAACGTTCCCGCCATGGCTTTTTCGCGAATCAACTCTGCCGCGAGAAATCGTTCGGGCTGATCGGTATATTGGTCCGCGGGAAAATGCGGCTCACCTGCGGGCAGGTACTCGATGAACTTTTCCAGAACTCGATCGACACCGTCTCCCGTCAGCGCGGAAATCGGAATTATCTCGGCAAAATCGGCCATTTTTCCGACGCTTTCAATGATGGGAAGCAAAGTGTCTTTCGTGACGCGGTCCACTTTGTTCAGAAGCAGGAAACGCGGTCCTTCGAAACGGGCCACTCGCTCGATCGCATGCTGATCTCCCTTGCCAATGTTTTCGCTGACATCCAGGATCAGGGTAAGAATGTCAATGCCGTCAAGAGCGGCGTTGACTTCTCCCATCATTTGGCGGCCCAGAGCGGAATCAGGCCGGTGCAACCCCGGCGTATCGATCAGCACAACTTGCGCGTTGGGCCGATTCACGATTCCTTGAATCCGGTTTCGTGTGGTCTGAGGCCGTGACGTTACGATAGCTACCTTCTGTCCTACCAGTTTATTTACCAGCGTCGATTTTCCGGCGTTGGGTCGGCCAACTACAGCGACAAATCCGGATTTGAATTCTGCAGGCATAAGTTGCGGTTTTCTTTATTCTCCAATGCGAATGGTGGCGGCGATGACGCGCGCGTCACGAAACTTGACTTTCCATCATAACCTGTCCTTCCGAGATTAGTGGATTTTAGTAGGACAGGCACTCTTGGCTGTCGTGTGTTGCTGCGACATTGGGCCGGACAGACAAGAGTGTCTGTCCTACTGGCGCCGCTGGACGTGCTACACTTCCGAAACCTTGGACGGATTCCAGGACACTTCACCGTCGGGTTAAAACTTTCTTTTTCGGAGAAGCACAGATGCCCGCTACGCCTCACATTGAGAAACATTTCACCGCTACCGCGGCCGTTCGGGACGTCGTGATTGGAATGTCCGACGGCTTGACGGTGCCGTTTGCTCTTGCGGCCGGCATATCGGGGGCGGTGGCCTCGAATCCGCACGCATCCGCACTTGTGGTTACAGCGGGCTTTGCGGAAATTGCGGCGGGCTCGATCGCCATGGGCCTGGGCGGTTACCTGGCCGCGCGAACCGACCTGGAGCATTATGCGTCCGAGCGCGAGCGAGAGATTCGCGAAACTGTTGAATTGCCTGATATTGAAATCGAGGAAGTCGCAAAAGTTTTTCGCGATTATGGACTGAGCGAAGCGCAGATGACCCCCGTGGTCACCGCGATTACGGGAAATCAAAAGAGTTGGGTGGATTTTATGATGCGGTTTGAGCTGGGGCTTGAGGAGCCCGAACCTACGAGAGCGCGAATTAGCGCATTCACAATCGCGATGTCATATATCGTCGGAGGATTGATTCCGCTTGCACCCTACATTCTTCTCTCCGATGTGCAAAAGGGACTTTGGTGGTCGGTCGGAGTCACGCTGCTTGCGCTCGCCGTTTTCGGATGGGTGAAAGGCCGATTTACCGGAATCAAGCCGTTCAAGGGCGCCGTACAGACTGTTCTGATCGGTGGACTCGCCGCCGGCGCCGCGTTCCTGATCGCGAAGCTGATCAGCTAGATTCGCGCCTCGAAGATACGCAGCAAGTTTGCGAAGGAATTTGAAATCTCAAATTTGAATTTTCAGATTTGAAATTCGCGGTATCAGATTCAGTCCGCTGAAACTGCCGCGGGGAGGCGGCGGGCGCGGAGACGCAGGACTTTTCTTTGATTCGCTTCCAGAATTTCAAAGCGCAAACCGCCGTAATCCAGATGTTCGCCGGGACTCGGGACATGCCCGGCGATATGGTTGAGCAGGCCGGCGATGGTCGTGGCCGATTCCTCTCCGGTAACATTCCATTCCACGCCGAACAGCTCCTGCACTTTTTCGATCGAAACGCTTCCGCGAAGCACCAGGCTCCCATCGGGTTCGCGAACCGCGTCGGGGGCGGGCACGCGATCATCCTCTCCGATTTCACCGATGATTTCTTCGACCAGATCTTCCACCGTGACAATGCCCGCGACAGATCCGTGCTCGTCCACAACAATGGCCATCTGCTGATTACGGCGCTGCATTTCCTTCAGCAAATCCGAACCGCGTTTGGTCTCGGGAACAAACAACGCGGGCCGTGCCAACTCGCGCACAGTTCGTCGCCTGGCTTCCTCTTCAGGCACCTGCAGCAAGTCACGCGCGAAAGCCACACCGGTCACATCATCAAGTGTGTGCTCGTACACGGGAACGCGCGAAAATTTGGTCTGAATCAAAAGCTGTCGAAGTTGCTCCATCGTGGAACCGGCGGAGATGGAGACGACGTCCGGTCTCGGCGTCATGAATTCCAGGACGCGTTTATCGCTGAATTCTACGACTTGCTCGATCATCTGGGCTTCGGAGCGTTCGAGGATGCCCTCCTGCTCGGCAGCATCGACGAGTGCCTCAATTCCTTCCTGCTGTGAAGTCGAGTGGTCAGAAGGATGGTCGTCAGAAATACGCGCCAGTGAAACGGCAAGCTCGAGGAGCACGCGGAACGGCCAAACGATCCAAAGGAACGCGCGAATGACGAGAGCCAACCGGACCAGCCAGCGCCCCGTCGTACGTACGAGTAGAAAATCAGGAATAAATTGCGAAAACAGCAAAACTTCCACGAGGACGTAGACCAAAGCTTGCGCCAGCGCATCCCACGTTCCGGGAACGAATACGATCACGCCGCGAGCGGTTTCAGCGGTAACAACCACGAGCCAAAGATTCGCGAGCAAACGGAAGGCCGTGGATGCGCGGGCGCGCTCCAGATGAAAGTGGGGTTCTATTTCAGCCTCAAAGATTTCCAAGTGCGTCCGGACGTGGCCGGTCGTTACGCGGCCAAGCTCGCGATAGATGCGATCGATGTAGGAGAACACCACCAGCCCGACACCGAGTGCCGTAACGGCTAATGCATAGAGAAGATTCATAATCTTCAGACGACTCCCAGCCGGCGGCGCAAACGTCTCTCCAGCCGGTCCATTTCGCCGTGGTCGGTTTCATGGTCGAAACCCGCCAGATGAAGCATGCCGTGAAGGATCAGAATACGCATTTCCGCTGGAAATGTACGTGAAAAGCGGCGCGCATTGCGCCGCGCTGTTTGGGGAGAAATTGCGATATCGCCGACATAGGGCGGGCTCTTTTGCTGCCTGCTTCCGCCATTTACAGGAAATGAGAGCACGTCCGTAGGTCCGCGTTTGTGGCGGAAGTTTTGGTTTAATCGCGCCATCGCGGCGTCGCTGATGAACTGGACGGTTACAGCGTTCTGCGGGAAGCGCAGTTCCTTCCGAACGCGCTCGAAGAAGGCCTCCAAAGGTTTGACGGCTACGTTAACACCGCGCTGGCGATTTACGATCATGTAAGTGCGGAATTATTACTTTGCGGGTTCAGTTTTGCCATTTCCGAAAGATGCCTTGCGCCGGGCTTCGCCCACTCCGAACTCATCGTAGGCCTTGATAATCTGCTGCACGAGATTGTGCCTGACGACGTCGCGCTCGTTGAAATTGATGAACGCGATCCCCGGGATTCGCCCGACCACTTCCAGCGCTTCCACCAGGCCGGAGCGGCGGCCCGTGGGCAAGTCAATTTGCGTAACGTCGCCGGTAATGACGGCCTTGGAGTTGAATCCGAGACGCGTAAGAAACATTTTCATCTGTTCGCTGGTGGTATTTTGCGCTTCGTCAAGAATGACGAAAGAGTCGTTGAGCGTGCGGCCACGCATGAACGCCAGCGGCGCAACCTCGACGATTCCCTTCTCGAGAAAACGCTCCAGCTTGTCGGCATCAAGCATGTCATACAGAGCGTCGTAGAGCGGCCGCATGTAGGGATCGATGTTTTGTTGCAAAGTGCCGGGAAGAAATCCGAGGCGCTCTCCGGCTTCCACCGCGGGACGCGCCAGGATAATGCGGTCGACTTGTTTGGTAAGCAGTGCGGAAACGGCCATGGCCACGGCCAGATAGGTTTTTCCAGAGCCGCCCGGACCAACTGCGAAAGTCATATCGTGTTTCTCAATCGCTTCCATGTACAGCTTCTGATTGGAACTCTTGGGTGTGACCGACTTTTTTCCGAAGACGCGCGCGCGCGCCGGCGCACCAGGCTGCAGAACTTCCTTCAGCGTGGTATTCGGATCTTCGGTGGCGACGCGGATCATGGCCTTTACGTCGCCATGATTCAGGCGGCGGCCCTCGCGTATGAGTTGATTGTATTCATCGAGAATGCGGACGGCGCGGTCGACCTGGGTAGCTTCGCCCTCTATGGCAAGCTGGCCATCCTGCAATTGAGTGGTCACGCGTAACGCGGATTCCAGCAGTTTGACGTTCTCGTCGAGTGTGCCGAACAGAGATTCAACTCCGCCGGCAATTTGTACAGTTCGTCGCATGGAAGATTCGGCTGACTATGTTATCCCGTCGGGCTCCAAGTGGAGCCCCTACCCGGTTCCGTCATAACTCAGCCCGCCGATGGAGTGCACACCTCCGGGTTCCGAGAGGAACTGACTACCGTACCAGCCTACTCGAAGCAAGCACATGGGTCAACAACGCGTGCTACACGCCACCCGCTGGCGCATAGGGCGGCGTAGGTCAAACTACTTTTCCGCCGCTGGTAACTCGAGAGCGTCGACTTCACTGGTGGAAGCGTGGATCTCGGTGCCAGACGACTGCACGTCGCCTCCTACAAGAAGAAGTTTGTTGCCGATGACGCCAGCCGCGAGCCCATGCCTGCTCACGGGCATTGATGGCATGACTGTCCACGTATTACTCGCCGGATCGTAGGCTTCGACGGACCGGAAGGTGGCCATCATGTGCGGGTCCTGAAACTCGCCGCCGGCCACGTAGATGCGCCCATTGTACGTGCCTGCGCCCAAGGCGCTGCGGGTGGTAGGCATGCGTGCCCTTGGTGCGCTCCATTTGTCAGTGGCCGGATCGTATTCCTCGACAACAGAAATGTCTGACGCTACACCAATAAATGCCGCGCCCACACGCCCGCCGATTACATAAATCTTCCCGTTGACGGCTCCAGCGGCAGCGTGATTGCGAGGCGTCGGCATTGGACTTCGCGCGCGCCATCCATTTGTCGCGGGATCGTATTCTTCGACCGTGCCCAAAACCGCTTGAGGGACCGCCGGGGTCAAGGCCGTAGCTTCCGAGCCAGGAAGAGGTGCAGCGCCGCCAATGACGTATATTTTATCGCCCACGACAGCCGCTACGGCCGAGCCTCGTTTGGTGAGCAAGGGCGCGAGAGCTTTCCAGTTGTCCGTGGCCGGGTCATATTCCCAGGCATTGTTTATCGGAACCCAGGCCGGAGGGCCCGACTGCGGAAACACGAACCCGCCGAACGCATGAATTTTTCCGTGATATTCGGTGAACGCCACGTGATGGGAAGCCAGCGCCATAGGCTTCTTCTTCGTCCACTGGTTGCTGGCGGGATCATATTCGTAAACCATGCCCATGGGTTTCCAGATAGGCGCGAGGCCGGCGAACACGTACATCTTCCCTCCCGCCGCCGCGCCCAGAATTTCCTCAGCCGGCTCAGGGAATGGCGCGAGTCTGGTCCATTTCGCTTGTGCGTGGGCCGCAGGCGTCGCGGCGAACAGCCCTGTGAGTACCAGCGCCCATTGGAGCCACAGTGAAATTATCCGTTGAGAGGTCATTTCACACCCCTTGATACTTTGGCGCATTGTAGCACTGCTCTGCGGCCCTCGATGCATACCGAGAAAACAATGGC
>JAOAPW010000406.1 GCA_025463105.1 Candidatus Acidiferrum typicum
TATTCTGCACGATGGCCTGAATGTCGGGCTCCATCCGGATGCTCAGGACCGTGTCGATAACCTTGCGCGGCGATTGGCGAGAAGCATTCATGGCTGAAGAACTCTTTCTTTGGGAGGGCCTCGCAAGTCAGTTCCGCTCGAACCCGTGACACACACGGGTCTCAGGACTGGTAAAGCTATTGTAGCAAACTCCCGCTGGCTGCGTGTATAGACGAATTTCCGCGGCAGTCGCGCTGCCGAAGGGAGACGCGCTTGATTTCAGCTGGCGGCGCGCATAGAATGATTTTTCAACGATGATTGTCCGCCATTTTGGAGCGACACTTTTCTTGCCCAGCGGCCTTCCGCTGGGCTGTGTTGTTTTCAGGGGCCACATTTTTAACGTCGCGAGGAGATGGGAATGGAAGGACCGATAGTAGAAGGTCTGACGTTTGACGATGTGCTGTTGCTCCCGGGAAAATCCTCGGTGCTTCCCACGGAAGTCAACACGCAAACGTGCGTCACCAAGAAAATTCCGCTGAACATTCCGCTGGTGTCCGCGGCAATGGATACCGTCACGGAATCCCGACTGGCCATCGCCATGGCACGGCAAGGCGGGCTCGGCTTCGTGCATCGCAGCATGTCGATCGACCGCCAAGCCGAAGAAGTTGACCGCGTAAAGCGCTCGGAAAGCGGAATGATCGTGGATCCCGTCACCATCTCGCCCGATCTTTCGGTCCGCGACGCCATGGAAATCATGACCAAGTATCGCGTCTCAGGCTTGCCGGTGACGCAGGGCGCGCGTCTGGTCGGCATTCTGACAAATCGCGACCTTCGCTTTGAAAAAAATCTGGATCAGGCAGTCAGCAACGTAATGACCAAGGAAAACCTGGTCACCGTGCCGGTAGGCACAACCCTCGAAGAAGCCGAGCGTATTCTGCAAAGACACCGGATCGAAAAATTGCTTGTTGTGGACGCCGAATTCCGGCTCAAGGGCCTCATCACCGTTAAGGACATTCAGAAGAAACTGGAATTCCCTTACGCCGCGAAGGATTCCCAGGGGCGTCTGCTGGTGGGCGCGGCCATCGGTGCCACCGGAGATTTCCTGGAGCGCGCCATTGAGCTGGAACAATCCAAGGTGGACGTGCTGGCAATTGATACCGCACATGGACATTCAGCACGCGTAATGGATGCGATTCGCGCGGTGAAGCATCGCCTGCCCGAAATGCAATTGATCGCGGGCAACGTAGGAACCTTCGAGGGCGCGCGCGATTTGATCGCGCTTGGCCTGGACGGAATTAAAGTGGGTATTGGTCCCGGTTCGATTTGCACGACGCGAGTAGTGACCGGAGCGGGCGTGCCGCAAATAACGGCCATTCTCGAAGCGGCCCGTGCTGCCAAAGGAACGGGAGTTCCGGTGATTGCCGATGGCGGCATCAAATATTCTGGAGACATCAGCAAGGCGATCGCTGCGGGCGCGGCCGTCACGATGCTCGGAGGATTGTTCGCGGGAACAGAGGAATCGCCCGGCGAAACGATTCTTTATCAAGGGCGCACATTTAAATCCTATCGCGGAATGGGCTCTCTCGGCGCGATGCAGGCGGGATCGGCCGATCGCTACGCGCAGGAAGGCGCGGCGCGAGGAAAATCCGTCCCGGAAGGTGTCGAGGGCCGCGTGCCTTACAAAGGTTCGCTGGCCGCGTTGACCGACCAACTTGTTGGGGGACTCAAGAGCGGAATGGGCTATTGCGGCGTATCCACGCTTGCCGAGTTGCAGGAACGCTCCCGCTTCGTGCGCATCACAGTTGCGGGCTTGCGCGAAAGCCACGTCCACGACGTGATTATCACGCGTGAAGCGCCGAACTACCAGGTTGAATAGTGGATGCTCGAGCGCAGCCGTCTGGAAGTCTCCTGAAACTTTGGCTGCCTGCGATCGCGTGGGCTATTCTGATTTCGGGGCTGTCCACGGATACTTTTTCCTCCGACCGTACCTCAAGATATATTCTTCCGGTGCTGCAGTGGCTGCTTCCCCGTGCAAGCGGCGATACCCTCGAATGGTTGCAATTCCTGATCCGGAAGACGGCCCACTTTACCGAATATTTCGCGTTTAGCTTTTTACTACTGCGCGCCGTGCGCGGGCAGAGTCGAGGCTGGAAGATTCGCTGGGCGATCACCGCTCTCGTGATTGCGGCGGGATATTCGGCGCTCGATGAATTTCATCAGTGGTTTGTGCCGAGCCGCACGGCATCGCCCTGGGATTCGCTGCTGGATACGACAGGAGCCGCAACGGCTCAATTCGTCCTATGGCTCTGGTTCCAGTTTCGTACCCGACACGACACCTATACTGTCGAGGAAGTCGCTCCGGCTGCGCGGGACTAGCCGGCCTAGCTCACGAACGCACCTACTAATTGCTTGGCAGCCGGATGAATGCGTTTAGTAGTGGCGCCGGCGTCTCGCCGGCGGTTTCCTATGTTGGTAGAAAAGCCTAACAATGCCGGCGAGACGCCGGCGCCACCGAAGATTTCGACCGAGCAGGTCGTCCTGAAGAATAAAAGGCCCGCTCCGAATGAACGGAGCGGGCCTTTTTTACTTTAGTTCGTCTTTTTTGGCGGGCTCCAAGCAGAGCCCGCGCCCGTTTCCTACGCTCCCGCCTTCTCTTCCTTTGCCTCTTCCTCGATGGCTTCGGGCTTGGCGGCCTTATCCTTTTTTTCTTTCTTTTTGAGCTTGGAACCCAGCAGTTCGAGGATGGCCAGGTCGGCTCCATCGCCAATCCGGAAACCGGCGTGGATGATTCGCGTGTAACCGCCTGCGCGGCCGGAAAAACGGGGAGCGATGTCAGCGAAAAGTTTCTTGGTTGCGCCAGGAGTCATGAGATATGCCGCGGCCTGCCGGCGTGAATGCAGCGTATCGCGCTTGCCGAGCGTAATCATCTGCTCGACAAGCGGCTTAGCTGCCCGGGCGCGCGTAAGCGTGGTGGTTATGCGCTCGCGCTCGATGACGTTGGTCACCAGGTTGCGAAGCGTGGCGCGCCGATGCGCCGGTTGGCGCCCGAGTTTTGAACCGTAGTTGCGATGTCGCATAAGTGGATTCAGCGCGCGCTTACAGGCCCGCGGTTTCCTCCGTGGTGGGTGGCGCGGTCTGGCTCGGGAGCGGCGGCCAGATGATGCGGCCATGCTCGTCGAACTTCATACCCAGACTCAACCCCATTTTGGTCAGGATTTCCTTGATCTCATTGAGCGATTTGCGGCCGAAGTTTTTTGTCTTCAGCATTTCGTTCTCGCTCTTCTGGACCAGTTCGCGGATCGACTGAATGTTCGCGTTCTTCAGGCAATTGTAGGAACGCACGGAGAGTTCCAGTTCCTCGACGGAACGATCCAGATGCTCGACGCGCGGGTCATTGTAGGACTCGACCGCTTCCTCGGGCAGGTCCGGCTGTTCCTCAAAGTTGATGAAGATGCTCATGTGGTCCTTGACCAGTTTCGAGGCCAGGCCGATGGCATCCTGCGGAGTGATCGCGCCGTTGGTCCAGACTTCCAGCGCCAACTTCTCGTAGTCCGTCATCTGTCCGAGACGCGCTGCCTCGACGGCATAGTTGACCTTTCGCACGGGCGAGTGAACCGAATCCACGGGAATGTATCCGATCGGCAAATCCTCGTCGAAATTGCGGTCGGCCGAGACGTAGCCGCGGCCATTCTTGACGCGCATCTCAAGTTGAAGTTTTCCGCCTTCGTTGACCGTGGCGACGTAGACAGTCTTGTCCAGCACCGCGAAATCGGCGTCTTCCTCAATCATGGCGGAGGTTACGACGCCGGGATTCTCGACATTGACGAAGATCGTCTTCGGCTGATCGTTATTGAGCTTGAGCGGCACCTGTTTCAGGTTGAGGATAATATCGGTGGCATCCTCGACCACGCCAGGTATCGATGAGAATTCGTGCAGGACGCCTTCGATCTTCACGGCCGTGATGGCCGCGCCCTCGATCGAGCTCAACAGAGCCCGGCGGAGAGCGTTGCCGACCGTCGTGCCCCACCCGCGCTCAAACGGCTGCGCGGAAAACTTCCCAAATTTATCTGTAAGCGACTCGAGTTCGGCCGCCAAACGCTTTGGTTTCTGAAAACCTTTCCACATTTATTGAGTCCTTCCTCCCCGCGATCGCAGGGAAACAAATTCTCGATTCAGAATCTCGAATTTCAAATCTGAAATCTCAAATTTGAAATTTGAGATTTGAAATCCGCCGCACAGCTACTTCGAGTACAACTCGACGATGAGCTGTTCGGTAATAGGCGGAGTCTGCACGTTTTCGCGCTTCGGCAGAGCCACAACCTTCGCCTTGAAGGCATCGCGGTCGATTTCCAGCCAGGGTACCGCATTCTGGCTTTGCGCGACGTTGCGGGCTTCGAGCACCATGGTGTTCTGGTGCATTTTTTCCTTCAGCGCGATTTC
>JAOAPW010000436.1 GCA_025463105.1 Candidatus Acidiferrum typicum
GCGCGCTCGGGGCCCGCGATGCCGATGCTATTTGGGTTGAATATGCTGCTGCAAACCGAAGAGGGCAACGTCTTCACCTTTCGTGAATACCGAACCTGGCTCAAGGACATCGGCTTCCGCAAGGTCACGACTATTCCTGTGCTCCCGCCGTCAACGGTGATCCTGGCGACGAAGTAGCGGAAGCCTTTTGTGGCGCCAGCGTCCCGCCGGCGTTGTTGCGCAGTATTGAACGACTCAGAAAATCGCCGGCAAGATGCCGGCGCCACGAAAACCATCTTCAGCAAGTTTGTCTTTCATGGATATAAATTTTTGGCGGAGCCATCTTGCCTAACGTAACAAATCTTCGAGCTGAATCTTGGTGTCAGTCTTGGCGTCGCGGTACTTGATAATGACCGGCGTGTACAGCGAAATTCCCCAGTCCTTGCCTACGCCACGGGGCAATGCGCGCGAACCGGCAACCACGACGGCTTCCTCCGGGACGATGAGCGGTTCTGTGTCGGTTGCCGCGTACACTTTGCCGCGTACCACATCGTACAGAGGTGTCGAGCGATTCAGGATTGTGCCTGTTCCAAGTACCGCGCGGCTCTTCACAATCGTGCCTTCATAGACGCCGCAATTCCCGCCGACCAGCACATCGTCCTCGATAATCACCGGCAGCGCGCCGACCGGCTCAAGCACGCCGCCAATTTGCGTTCCCGCGGAAATGTGGCAGTGGCGCCCAATCTGTGCGCAGCTTCCGATCAGGGAGTGGGAATCGAGCATCGTGCCATCGCCTACGTACGCGCCCGCGTTGACGTACATCGGCGGCATGCACACGACGTCGCGACCGATGTAGCAGCCGTCGCGGATACTCGATCCACCAGGCACGATGCGCACGCCGTCACTTACTGCAAAATGCTTCACCGGATAAGTATCTTTGTCGAGGAACGGAAGTTTTTCGGGATCGATCGACATGTCGACGATGGTCCCCATGCGGAAGCCGACGAGAATGCCCTTTTTTACCCAGGTATTCGTGCGCCAGCCGCTTTTCTGCGAAGCATCGGGCTCGGCGGAACGCACGCGGCCTGCGTTCAGGTCATTTTTGAACTCGCAGAACAGTTTGCGGTCCTCGTCGGTATAACGCGCGGGTTTGGCGTCGAACAGAGCCTCAATCTGCTGCTCAAGTGCGGTTTGCAACGTGGGCCCTTTCGAGTAGCGCGAGGGATTCCAGCACGCTACGAATCTTCGCGAGATTTTCCGTGCGCGGCGGCACCAGCGGCAGCCGCCATACGGGCTCCAGCAAACTCATCTCGGCCATCCCTGCCTTTACAGGCGTAGGATTGGTCTCGATAAAGTTCACTTCAATCAATGGCAACAACTTCCGCAGCAGCGCGCGCGCCGTTTTGAATTCGCCATCGAGACACAATTGCACCAGCCGCGTCATTTCCGTCGGGATCTCGTTTGATGTTACGGAAATCAGTCCACGGCCGCCCATGGCCACCAGCGGCAGCGTGAGCGCGTCATCACCGGAAAGCACGATGAACTGCTCCGGGACTTGCTGGATCACCTGCGTCATCTGCGCGATGTTTCCGGAAGCTTCCTTGACGCCGATAATGTTTTCAATTTCGGAGAGGCGGCGAAGCGTTGCCGGCTCGATGTTCACGTTGGTTCGCGGCGGCACGTTGTAAAGAATAATCGGAAGAGAGGTCGCGGACGCGATGGCCTTGTAATGATGGTACAGTCCTTCCTGCGTTGGCTTGTTGTAATACGGCGTGACCGACAGTATTCCGTCGGCGCCCATCTGCTCGATTTCGCGGGCCATCTCGATCACTTTGCGGGTATCGTAGCCGCCCGCGCCGCCGAGGACCGGCACTTTGCCCTTGGCTTCTTCGACGGTGATCGCCACGACGCGCAAGTGCTCTTCGTGCGATAGCGTGGGGCTTTCTCCCGTCGTCCCGCAGGGAACGAGAAAATTAATTCCGCCCGCGATCTGCCTGCGTATCAGCCGCCGCAGAGCTTCTTCGTCAAGCGATAAATCTTTTTGGAACGGCGTGACCATGGCCGTGCCGCATCCCTTGAATTCTGCAAACATGATCGCCTCCCAGTAGCACAGAAAACCAAAGTCAAAAGCACACAAACTGAAGTCTGAACCTTATTCTGGCGGGCTCCAAGTAGAGCCCGCACCCTTTTTCTGGCGGGCTCCAAGTAGAGCCCGCACCCGTTAATCCGCGGGACGCCGCATGACTTTCGCGTCGTCCGCAAAAAGAACTTCTGCAAACTCGTGCAGCCCGCGCTTGCCAATCACCCACTGGGCGGCTTTCAGCGCTCCGCGCGCGAATCCTTCGCGGCTGCGCGCCGTGTGCCGCAACGTGATCGTGTCGGCGGCTGAGTCAAATCCAATTTCGTGCGTACCCGGATTTGCTCCCGCGCGGTTCGAGCTGAAATCAATTTGTCTCGAATACCCCACATGTTTCATTTCCTCGACCAATTGCAGCAGCGTTCCGGAAGGCGCGTCCTTCTTCGCGGAATGATGAATTTCCCACGCCCACGCGCCATATTCGTTTTCATTGGCGAGCAATCGCGCGGCTTCGGCCACCACGCGGCGAAAAACATTCACACCAATCGAATAATTCGCGCTGTACACCACGCCCGCACTGCTTTGATCGACAAACCCCTTCACGCGTGCCAGTTCGCCGTACCATCCTGTCGTACCCACCACTGTCGGAACGCCGATTGCACAAAGGCTTACGAGATTGTCCACTGCGACATGCGGTGTCGAAAACTCAATGGCCACATCGATGTCGCGGAAATTCTCCGGCGTAATCCCCTGCTGGTCCTCATTGGAATCAATGTCGAGCTTCAAGCCCACTGCAAAGCCGGCCTCCGGCGCCAGCCGCTCGATCAGCTGGCCCATTTTTCCGTATCCGACAATGGCGAGATTTCTAGGCATGTATTTTATCGGCTACGCTTCACTTGAAGCGTTCAGCGTAAAACTAGAGCCCGCTCCTGCTTCTGCTCTGCTTAAAAGCATCCGAGTTATTTGCGCATACGTATCGACCGCAGCCAGCAATTCGCGCTTTGAAATTTTTTCCGCTGTCGTGTGCGCTACGTGGATGCTGCCCGGTCCAAATAAAAAGGGCTCGCCCCAGGCTGGTACCAGCGCGGGAATATCGGTCGTAAATGAAACCACCGACGTTGGAAAACCATCGAGCGATTTGAAATGCATTGGCGGAAGCTCCAGGATTTCCTTCACCTCAGCGCGCATTCCGACCGCGCTCCGCAAAAGCCGATCGATTTTACGCCCATCCCCCACCAGGCGAATCGCTAATTCCGCTTTCGCCGCGTCGGGAATAATGTTCGGAGCGCGTCCCCCGGAAATCGTTCCGATATTCGCCGTGGTGTGGCCGAGAATCGGATCGTCCGGCCAGGATATCCGGCGAACCGATTCCAGCACATCGAGAAGCTTCTCAATGGCGGATTCGCCAAGCTCGGGATACGCCGAATGAGCCATTTTTCCAGTGGCTATAATTTCATAGCGCAAAATTCCTTTTGAACCCAGCGCAACTTTGCTCTCGGTCGGTTCACCATTAATTAGGTAGCGCGTGCCGCGGGGCGAGCGCGAAGCAACGTGCGCTCCGGCGCTGTTTTTCTCTTCTCCCACAACGAAGAGCAGCGCGAAGTTGCGCGTGCCCGCTTCGAGGAGCTTTTCTGCCGCGGCAATCATCGCCGCAATGATTCCCTTTGCATCGCAGGCGCCGCGCCCATAAATGTGATCGTCGTCTTCGCGCGATTCGATGAACGGCGGCACGGTATCCATGTGGGTTGAAAGCGCTACGACGGGGCGGCCCCATTCGGCATACACGTTGAAACGTTCCGGCGTAACCAGCATCGCTTCGGCCCGGCCGTCAGAGCGGGCGGCAAGGCCCGAGAGATAGTGCAGCAGATATTCGCCCACCTGCTTCTCGTTCTCCGTGATCGATTCCACGTCGATCAGCGCCCGCGTCATTTCAAATGGATGCATTCGCTCCGCCTACCTGGTCGTATCGTTACATCGCTCAGCTGTAGGGGAACGGCATGCCGTGCCCCTACAACACAGAGACTCATCTCACTCGTTTGGGCGATTATAATCCTAGGAAGGGACGGCGCGCAGCAGAGGAGATAAAGCGCGGAAAAATCAAGGCGCCAAGCTCCTCGATAGCGCTCCATCCGATTCCTCGGATGACAGTGAGCAGGTATTGACCTTGCCCCCCAGCCGCCTCGGCGGGACTGCCGACGGCGACTTCGGCGGAATATCCTGCTCTGCACCTTTCGCTCAGGCCTCCGAAGCTCCTCGGAACATCCGCCCGGCTACTCCTTGCTTCCGCACCTCTACCAAGACGCACCAAACATAGCATTCCGGCATACGGGGGGTCAATCACACTTCGCGGAGGCCGAATGAAGCAGGCCCTTGATATCCGAAGCGTATTACATCTTGCAGCGTTTTGCGGCCGAATGATAGACTCCACCCACTGTAGGATCCAAGGGAATTTTCGCCAGAACAACCCATGAGGAGGCGCTATGAGTGCAAGAAACGCTGTGTTGTGGATATCTCTAATTGTAGTCGCCATGCTCACAGCTCTGAGAGCAACGAAGGCGCAAACTGGAGGCAACGCGGATGCCGTCGCGGCCGTCACCAAATTAGAGAATGACGGAGTCAAGGCCGATTTGGCCAATGACAAAGCTTTTTACGAGAAAGTACTCGCCGACGATTGGACCGGAGGCGACAGCGGAGGCACCTGGTTTACGAAAGCCGACGTATTGAAAATGATGGACGACCCGGAACACAACAAGACGAACAGTGAGAAAATTTCCGAACTCAAGGTTCGCTCCTACGGCAACACGGCCATAGCGACTTACAAGGACACCTACGATTCGATGCTTAAGGGCGAACACCGCGCGCGCACGGTGATCGGCACGGATACTTTCGTCAAGATCGGCGGCGAATGGAAACAGGTCGCGAGCCACGCGTCGCAGGCAAAGTAGTCAATCGCGTCGCGAGCGACGATCTTGCAATTTAGCTGCTTTAGGAAAGTGGTGGCTAAATTTGAAAACCGGCGTGCCCTCCCCGTGCCGAAAAGCCTGGGACGGATAGGCCTGTAAAACCATCCTTGTTCGCAGCAGTTGTAGAGACCG
>JAOAPW010000198.1 GCA_025463105.1 Candidatus Acidiferrum typicum
GAGTTCTTCAGAAGAGGAAGGCGGCGCCGCAACAGGTTTCAGCGTCTGCGGGCCGCGCCAATTATCCACCACGGCGATTTGCTGAACGCAAGAGACGGTACAGCGCGGCGCGCAGTGCTTCTTTGTAAAATATTCACGGCGGCGATCTTCGGCCGTATATTTTTCAAGCGGCACGCCCGGATATCCGCGCTGCTGCGAGCACCAATGAACCAGCCCATCCTCGCAGATGTAGAGATAGCGCGAACCCGAACGGCAGCGCCACTCGTTCGGCTTTCCTTTGGCGATATTGTGCTGAAAGCCGTTGAGGCGCGAAAATCCCCGTTTGCCCATGCCCATGATCTCTTCAAAAATTTCGGTCTCGCGCGTCCCGAGCGGTTTCAGTTGCCCCTGGCCGTCGTGCAGGATGCCTACGGTGCTGGTGAAACCCAATTCCTGGGCGCGGCGTGCCACGGCCAGCGCGTCCTCCGGATTTTTTACGCCGCTGCCCAGCACGGAATTGATGTTCACCTGAAACACGGCGTGCTCGGCAAGCAGCTTCAATTTCTGATCGAGAACCTTGAGGCTTTTTTTGGAAACTTCGTCGGGCATCGCGTTGTCGATGCTGATTTGCAGGTATTCGAGCCCCGCGCGATTCAGCCGCTCGATGCGCTCGGCCGTCAGCAGGTAGCCGTTCGTGATAATTCCCGTAAGAATTCCGTGGCCGCGCATGCGTGCGATGATCTGATCGAGCTCCGGATGCAACAGCGGTTCGCCGCCGCTGATGGTCATGACGGCCGTGCCCATCTCCCCCAGGCGGTCGATGCGCCGATACATTTCAGCAAGTTCCACGGGTTTCGAGAAATCATCGAATTCATTACAATACGTGCAAGCCAGATTGCATCGCCGAATCGGAATGATATGTACCAGCAGCGGATGCCGCGTCGAAATGAGCCCTTTCACAACGCCATATAATTCGCGCACACGCGTGTTCGCGAATCGCAATCGCCGCCGCATTCGGACACTCAATGGCATCGCTAAACTATACAGGGATTTGGAGCGGTTTTGAACCTGTCCGACGGTTCGGTATGGGGCCAGTTTCCAAAAGAAAACTTCCCTGGCCCCAGCACGAATTAATTCTTCTTCTGCGCGGTATCAATCTTCTGAACGGAATCAAGCGGTTCCAGCTTGAGAATGGCGGCGCCGTGATTGCTCGCAATCCAGAACGTCGGCCGGGTCGTGGAATTATCCACGAACGCCCTGCGAATTGTGGTTTTGCCGGGGAGCAAATATTCGATCATTTCGCCGCTGACCGGATCGAGCCGAATAATGTGATCACTGGTAATCCCTGATGACCATACTTCACCATTTTGAGCCGGGGCGACGTCATAAGGCGCGTCCCAGGGAGAACGCGCGGGCCACTCCTTAATTTGCTCCGTCTTCGGGTCAAACATTCCGATTTTGTTTCCGCGATATTCTCCAAACCAGAGACGGTCCTGCGAATCGACTCTGCCCCTGCGCGGACGCGAATTCGGAGTGGGCGTGGGCCACATTTGAATTTTCCCGGTTTTCGCATCGATCTTTCCAACGCTTTGCTTCCCAAAATTCATGAACAATGCATTGTTGTGTGAATCCGAAACGACGCCGTAAACGGTGTTGCCCTGGGCAGGATTGCCAACCGAGGCGGCCCGAAGCTCCGGAAACGGATCGAAAACCTCAATTTTTCCGGTGGCAATGTCCAGGCGGTTTACCGTGTAGATTCCCGCGTCCTGAATCCAGACCTTGCCATCCACGTCATCGTGGTCAGGCATCACCATAGCGAATTGGGTGGCGTCGTTGTCCACGCCTTTTGGCAGACTCCAGGTGGTGAATTTCTCCGTCGCTGGGTTAAATCTGGCAATTCCGCCTTGCAGCATCAACCCTAGCCAAAGGTCACCGGCTTTGTCGGCATCAATTTCTAGAATTCCTACGGGGAAGCCGGGCTTAAGAATAGGGACCCGATACTCTTTCACCTCAGCCGTTTTGGGATCGAGCTTTCCGATGATCGACTTGCCAAAATCCGTATACCAGACCATTCCTTTGGCATCCACGATGGCATCGTGCGGCATCGTTTCCTTGCGCGGCAGGTCGTATTGCGTGACGATCATTTGCGTCGCCTTGCCGGTGGGGCGTGGCAGCGTTTTCAGTTCATAGGACCATACATCGCCGGAACTTAGATTAATTGTGCTCATCCACTCAGCCTGCTTCTGCAGACGCTCCGGAGTTCCAAACGATTCGTTTACCTTAATTCTTTTCTGTGGATGCGTGGGATCGCTCTCGGGAGAGTAACTGGACATGCGTTCGAACAGCGGAATCCATTCATCCGGGGTGTGCGTGGATTTTACGATTCGTTCCACGGTGTGGCAGGTCATGCAGTTCAGCAGAAAACTTTTTTGCTCTTCCGTGCCTGGCATGCTCATCAGCCATTCCGCATTAGTGAGCTGCGAACTGAGGTTATTCGTCTTGTGAAGCTTGAGGTCCGCCGTGGCTGTTTTATCCGCGCTGACTTGCACGGGTCCCACGTCATCCAGATCGTATCCAGCCGCACGCATTTTCAGGGAATATGTTCCAGGCTCCATGCGCTCCCGGGGAAATCTGTAACGGCCTTGTTGATCGCTGACCACCGACACGGTGACCGTGGATCCCTCTTTCTTGGCGCTGACCACCACGCCCTCCATCGCGCCTTCCTCCTTGGAAGTAACCTGACCGGTCAGTCCAATAGAACTTGGCGCTTGTCCGCGAAGCAAACTCAGTTCAGGATAAATCAGCGTCAGGCCCAGGCCGGCAATCAAGACGAATAAGAATCCCTTCATTCGCATAAGTATCTCCCTGTTGAATCTTATGGGGGTTCCACGCTTTTCTTGAAACGCCCCGCGTAACGCCAGTTGCCGAAACGATAAATGCGGTTTTTATAGTACTCCAAGAAACCATACGACCGCATTCCGCGGGTGTCAAGCGTACCGCTAGCTAGCACCTAACGTCCCAGCGGCCGATCCCCAGGAACGCCAATCTCCCGATTGGCGGGCAACAAAAACGCCATTCAGGAGAATGGCGTTCCCGGGCCGCAGCGCGGTAACAGGATTGCACGCGCATCGCCGCGCTCGACGCGACTTTACGATATGTTCCATTATCGATAATAATTGCAGCCAACTTAACCAGAATGTTCTATCTTGGGAAACAATGGAGGGTGCGGAAGGTCGATGGGAGTTTTATCAAAGCTGCTTGGACCGGGAAAAGCTGTCCGCGAAGCTCGTCCCCGCCACGAAGTGATCATTCACTTTTTTTACGGTTCCACAAACTTCCAATATCTCTATGCGCTCGAGGATTTGCTTAGGATGGCGATTTCTGAAGCGTCCGCGGGTGAATATGACGGTCGCGAAATGGCCGACGACGGGAGTGACGGAACTCTTTATATGTACGGTCCCGATGCGGAGGCGTTATATCGTGCGATCAGCCCCGTGCTCGCGTCATGTCCATTTATGCGCGGCGCGACCGTAACGCTGCAATTCGGCCCACCAAAGCGAAAAACTCCCAAACGTGTTATCGAGCTTCCCTAGCTTAAAAAATGTCGCGTTAGAATAAAGAAGGCACGGCGCGCGTTTTGGAAATCCAGCAATGTCGCTGTCTAGCCGCCACGCGTGTGCATCTCGAGATGTGGGTCCTGGCGAAGTTGTTCGATGCCGACCAGCACGCCCCTATGGCCAGTGGCTGCGCGGAGTTCGGCGCCACGGTCGCTGCGCTCTCGCCACACGCCCGCGATGCGCTCAGCGAGTTCGTCGTTCGAGGCTCCTGCGCGCACCAAATTCCGTAAATCGACGCCCGCCTGCGCGTACAGGCAGAGATACCAGAGGCCGTCTGCCGTCAGGCGACTGCGATCGCAGCGCCTGCAAAAAGGCGTAGTGGTTGAAGCGATGATGCCGAAGATCGTCCCGTCTGGAAGCCTGAAACGCTCAGCGGGCGCAGAAGAATTTTCGCCCAGAGGCGTGATCGCGCCGTAGCGCTTGGTCAGCTGGTCAAGCATCTCCGCGCGAGTAAAAACTTTTTCGAGCGACCATTCCGTCGCGCCGCCCACATCCATGTACTCGAT
>JAOAPW010000451.1 GCA_025463105.1 Candidatus Acidiferrum typicum
GCCCAGGGTCCTCAAGGAACACCTGGACCTAACCGTTTACAGATCGCCACATTGCATTGGTATCAGGCGAACCAGGCCGGCATCGCTGTAACGGTCGGAACAAATCCACTGGGAGTGACTTTCGACGGGGCCAACATCTGGGTGGCGAATAACGGCAGCAGGAGTGTCACGAAAATCCGGGCCAGCGATGGCGCTGTTCTTGGTACCTTCACTGCCGGAAATGGACCATTTGGCGTGGCCTCCGACGGCGCCTACATCTGGGTGACAAACTATAGCGGTAACAACGTCACCAAACTGAGAGCCAGCGACGGAGCGTGCGCCGGAGTTGTTAATCCGGCAAGCATGAGCGCTTGCACCTTCACGGTTGGCACTTGCCCCAATGGTATTGCCTTCGACGGCACCAACATATGGGTAGCCAACAACGGAAGCAATAACGTGACCAAACTAAGAGCCAGCGACGGCGCCGTTCTTGGCACTTTTGGTGTCGGAGCCGGTCCAATCGGCGTGGCCTTCGACGGTGCCAATGTCTGGGTCGCCAATCATGACAGTAACAACGTAACCAAGCTCTGGGCCAGCGATGGCAGCGTGCTCGGAACTTTCAATGGCGGCTCAGGCCCAACTTGCCTGGCCTTCGACGGCGCCAACATCTGGGTAACGGACCTGCTTGGTAATAACGTCACCGAGATTCAGGCCAGTACCGGAAATGTTCTGAATACCGTCAGTGTCGGCCTCGGTCCAATGGGCGTAGCCTTCGATGGCACGAACATCTGGGTGGCCAACCAGTCCGGCAACACTGTCACTGAACTTAGTGCCACTGATGGTTCGCTCCTGGGCACCTTCAAGGTCGGCTCAGTACCTCAAGGAGTCGCCTTTGATGGGGTGGATATTTGGGTTTCCAACCTCGTCGGCAACACTCTGTCAAAACTCTAGTCCTCACCAATACACGGTTGGGGCAGGCTCCCGGGTAACTTGCCGGAGCCTGCCCTTTCCCCCTGCGACGATTTCGAGGTCCCTGCGAGGATTTTTTTATTTCGTCGACGTTTCCTCACATTGCCTGGCGCCTGGAGAGCCCCTCCCACCCTTCTAGATTCAAGGGAACTGACAGGATTAAAATTCCGGATTATACTGTTTCACCGCGACACACAGAGATATTGTAATTTGGGAATTCCCACGCGAAGAGAGGCCTGCTGGCGCGGCCAGTTAGCTAAAATGACGAATCCGACGAGGAAAATTGTTCTGTTACCGGGTGACGGTATTGGCCCGGAAATCGTGCGGGTGGCTGTGCGCGTTCTCAAGGATTGCGCCGCTGAATTTGGGCATCAATTTGATTTGGCTGAATTCCCTTTCGGCGGATGCGCCATCGAGTCGACCGGGATGCCGCTTCCCGCGGAGACTCTGGTGGCCTGCAAGGCCACTGACGCCATCCTCCTTGGCGCGGTCGGCGGCCCGAAGTGGGACGCACTGCCCATCGGCAAGCGGCCGGAAAGCGGCTTGTTGGCGTTGCGCAAGGAACTCGGCCTGTACATAAATTTGCGCCCGATTGAATTGCGGCCTGCGCTTCGCAGCTTGTCGCCCTTGACCGCGGATCGTGCCGCCGGCGTTCACATCGAAATCATACGGGAGTTGGCCGGAGATATTTATTTCGGCGAGCATCGCATCGAGGCCGATCCGAGCGGAGAACGAGCGACCGATGAGGCGGTGTACACGACCGGCGAAGTGGAACGGGTTGCAAAATATGCGTTTGGGAGAGCGGAAGCCCGCAGTGGGCGTCTAGCTTCGATCGATAAGGCCAACGTGCTGTCTACATCGCAGCTCTGGCGGCGCACCGTAACGCGCCTTGCCGCGAATCATCCCCGCGTGAAACTCGAGCATCTTTACGTGGACAATGCCGCCATGCAACTCGTGCTGGCGCCCGCGCAATTTGATGTGATTCTGACGTCGAATATGTTTGGCGATATTTTAAGTGATCTTGGCGCGGCCCTGGCCGGCTCGATTGGCCTGATCCCGTCGATGAGTTGCGGACCGGGGTCGTCTTTATACGAGCCGATTCACGGTTCGGCGCCGTCACTTGCGGGAAAAGACGTGGCCAGTCCGGTGGGAACGATTCTTTCGGCATCGATGATGCTTCGCGAAAGTTTCGGCCTCAAGCAGGAAGCGGACTGGATCGAATCAGCAGTGGATCGGCTGTTCTCACAGGGAATTCGCACAGCAGATATTGCCGGACCGCGGACCGCGCCAATTGGCTGCAGCGCGTTTGGCGAACGGCTGCATGCGCAAATGATGGAAACGGTCGCACGCCACGCACAGGATGTTTAGCGGGATTTTCCCGCCCTCAACAATTTCTTGATCAATTGAATCTGCCCCGCGTGATAGACATCGTGCAAAGCGATGCCGGCGATGAGTCGCCGCGGCAAGGTCTTGCTTCCCCGCGCAGGACGATCCAGGTATTCCGGTTGAAGTTCCGAGACGGCCGCCCTAAGCCGCTGATGTTCTCGCTCAAGCAGAACAACATCGGCACGCCATGCTTTTTCGCTGCGATCGGCGGGCCGCAGGAACCAGTTGCTTCCTGGAAGAGAAAACGACCCGCGCTTTTCACCAAGCAATCGCCGCGTTACCGTATATTTCCAATACGCAGCGTGAACGACAATTTCCCAGATATTATGCCGTCCGGCTTTGGGGCGCCATGCCGCTTCGCGTGCCGTCAGCCCGCGAATCGATCCACGCAGGTTTGGACCGTGCCACGCGGTGCGGTTGTAAGCTTCGTCCAGCAATGCCAACAGATGTTCGATGTCGGGATGCACAAGATTTCTCCGCCGGGTGCGCATTGCGTTCACAGGAGATTCAGAAATATAGCAGAGGTCTGAGAGTGTTATAAATGCCGGAGTATCGCGCAAAAAACAGGGAGCGCTCTCCATAAAGAGAACGCCCCCTTAATATCATACGGACGAATTGTGTTGCTCTACCTTCCTAATGGTCATCCCCTTCTTCGAATTTCAGCCCGGGAAGGACGGGAGTGAGTTCTTTTCTAACCGCCTGCAAACTATCGGGATCGAGTCCCAGGGCTTGCAGAATGGTCGGAGCGACCTGGGTGGTTTCAACCGGTCCCGTAACCGTCTTGTGTTCGAACCTCGGATTCGAGACCAGGAGCATCACGTTGGTATCGTCATGCGCGAAACCGCCATGCTCCATCAGCTTCCTGGCACTTCCCGTATAGATCACTCCAATATTGGACTCGACGAATATATCCGGCGAGCGTGGATCTCCGTGGGGCGGCATGCCCGGAGGATTGAACATCAAATTGAGGGCCGGACCAGCATAGATTTCACCAATCCCGGCGCTCTTGGCATTGGCTTCCAGCAGGGAAACCGCGTTCGCAGTCTGGCTGGAATCTTTCAGCCAGAGAAGCGAGAGATCGTCTTCGGTGGGCCCGATCTGGTTGACTTCGGAATCAGGGAGCAAAGAGGCGATGATTGCCGAAGGCGGCTGTCCGTTGTTGCCGCCGGTACCCGGAATCGGGAAGAACCGATTCGGATCGATCGGCGACTGGCCATGCTTTGCGGTGATGATGATGAGCGTTGAATCGAATCGGCCGCTGCTTTTCAGGTGTGCAACCATTTCGCCGATCGATTTATCGACAAACACGATTTCCTGCATCAGCGACGTGGTCGGAGTTCCAATTGCGTCCTGATATCCGCCGGTCGGTCCCTGCTTTTCAATCAGCTTTTGTCCGACGCTCACCGCCTGGAAATTCATTCCATAAAGAGCGGGTACCGGGGCCGACGACTTGCCGTCGTGGATCTTGCCGTCAATCTCATTGAGAATGGCGTTGACCTTCAACGTGTCATAGCACTGAATATTCTGGAAGCCACGAGTAAAGTCGCTGGTATCGGTCTGATCCGGAATCGGTGTGCAGGATATTCCCGTTGGAGTGGTCACCGGCAAAGCCACCACCGGCGAGTTGACTTCCGGGGCGTAGTAGTCATCAACATTCGTGCCATTACCGGGACCGGAAACTGATAGGTAGGCTGGATGCTTGTCGGACCAAGCGGTGTATCCGCCCGCTGCATGGATGACTCCATAAATCGTGTTTACCCGGAGAAAATTCCAAGGATACACAGGTGCGCAACCCTTGCTGGGGTCGCGCGGCATTTTGGTCGGATCGAGCGAGAGTCTTCCGCCGTCGGCGCCGCCCGGGGCTCCGCCGTTGAGCTGGCTCTGATCAATACTGATGCCTTCTTCGTATTCGGTTCTCGTTCCGATTGGAGCCGCGCCGGCCACGCAAGGTCCGGCGGAGACGCCGTTGCCAGTGTCGTGAGCGGGCGGATCGAGCGAGCGGTCATAAGCGACATCGTAGAAGATGCCTGTCGTGCGGGGCGAACCCCCGGTGACCAGCGCCGTTAGTCCGGGAAATGAATCGGAAGGTTTGGAAGTAGACGCGCCGAGGTAGTTGACACCGTGCTCGCCAAGTTCGGCCAGGTTCGGGCAGAACGGCAACCCGCCATTGATTGTGGCCATACCTTTGGCGCAGTTTTCGAAATCAAGCGCATGCATACCGTCTATGCTGAGCAGCAGGACGTGGCGAAACTTCTTTCCTTCGTGGTCCTCGTTCCATTTTTGGCCGTCTTTTGGAGCGGCGTAGGCGCCCGGCATTGAAGACAGCAGGAGCGCGCCGGCGAGAATGCCAGCTTTCCACTTACTTGCCATTGAATTCCTCCTTATGAGATTCCATCTGATTTTCGAAAGCTCTTCGTCGAGCTTCTCCCGAAGTCCCGGGGGTGGCCTGTTGGAGGAAGTACTGTAAGGCCTAGAAGTTGAAT
>JAOAPW010000505.1 GCA_025463105.1 Candidatus Acidiferrum typicum
TAGACCATCATCAGGCCGGCATTGTGAGTGTCGCCGTCGATGTGGTAGATCTCGAGCGTGCGTCCACCATCGTTCAGGACGTATTTTTCTTTCACGGGAATAAACTCCGCCTTCTTGGGAGTCTTCGCCAGATTGTCGGGAGCCAACGTGCGCGGCGCGCTCCACGCTTTCTCATAGAACGGTATGTTCATTTCGTTGGTGATGACGGTAGCGCCTTCCGCTACATATGTTCGGACTCCTCCGGCGTGATCGAAATGATTGTGCGTGTTGATCAGATACTTGATGGGCTTGTTGGGCGCCAGTTTCTTTGCTTCCTCGATTACGGCCAGCGAGCGAGCCTCGCTCAACGGCGCCTCGATCATCACCAGATAGGTTGGATATTCGAGCAGGACGCTGTTATGCGAACCGCCGGCGATGAACCAGGTTCCATCGGCAATCTTTTGTGACGCCACCTTCACCTGCGGCATCGTCGCGGATTTGACGGCGTCGGGCGCAGAGACACTCAGCCCAGTGTTGGCTTTTACGGCGGTCACTTTCAGATCGAACGTAGGAAAGCCTCCCTGTTTCTGCACAATCGTGCTGGGAAACTTCACGCCGTTGTAATCCTCATAACCCGCGAAAGTTGTTTCCACCAGCATATCGCCGAGGACCGGGTTGGGAAGCCAGGTGTCCGTCTTCGCAACCATGTTTTGCGCGTCGATCGTGCCGTTCACCTTGTACTTGCCTGAGGTGAAAGACACCACGGTTCCTGCCGGGCCTTTCTTGGCGGCGGCATTATTTTCTTCCGCAGCTTTCAGGAAGCCGTGCGGAGTGAGCCAAATTTGCAGTTGGCGTTCGTCGGCTGCGGCGACCTGCGGCACAGGATTGCTTCCCGGCTGGTCCCACGCATATTGTCCGCTGACGAAGTTGACCTGCTTGTCTTCCCCAGCAAACGGGCGGCTTCCTCCCTTGACCGGAGGATTCTTTTCCACGCGGGTCAATTCTTCCTTCGCGGACTTCGAAGTATAGTCAATTGTTTTTGTGTAACTGGTGACATCGGTTTCGGGGTACACGGTGCCGGGCGCAAAGGCTTGTCCCAATTGGCTGAGATGGCCGGTTCCCGAAAATTGAATCGAATTCACGTCGCCCATCGCCTTCGTGGCGGATTGCAAAACGGATTTCGCGTCCTGAGCCGACGCAATTCCCCCAAACAGCGCCATTACACCAAGCGCAATCAATATTTTTCTGGCCATAGAACCTCCTGAAGTCTTCCGTTAGCAGTACCCAGTTATCGCGGATGATACGCCAAAGATTCATGCAAAGGAAGTCGCTGCGTGGTAAATAGGCAGTTGCCGGGCAGCAGACTTAGGGAGAGGTATGCGAAATGTTGTTTGAGTGACAGGTGAGTGAATCTGTCGGCGATTGCGCGGTCTATTTTGTACTGAATAAGCTAGGGTGAAACGCTTGCACGTCGCCACTGGGAACGAGCCGAAGCGATGCTATTGATATATGCCAACGCTCGGTATCTAAGGTGCGTGACTGCAATATTTGTCCATCCCGTGCATCGATCCTGACGAATTTCACGGGGAATTCCCAGTTTGGCCCCCCGCTGGAAAGACCGTAAAATATGGGCCCCTCTCCGCCAGGCAATAGAACCGAAAAATGTAAATCCGCCGCCATATGTTGAAGCAACCGGCCGCTTGAAGAATCGACTAGCCACGCTCCGCCTTGCATAAGGTTTGGGCACTCATTCCTCCGATCGCCGATCAAACCGAAGGCTTCATACACAAACAAAATGTTGCCGGTGACCGCGATGTTCTCAAGAGCAAATGAATGTGGCGGGCAACCAGGAGCCTGTGCGAATGGGTCGACAGCAACTCCTTCTCCGAGATCGGTCGTGTTAGGCGATACCATCCACAATCGTGCCGACGAGCCGTCGTCCTTTGACGCATAAAAATAGAAGTGGTCGCCAGACCAAGCACCACTGGCGAACCAATCACTGTCCACGACCGTGGGCATCAGTTGACGGACGACGCGTCCTTGATCGACGTCATACATGTCGAGTGCCGGACCAACGAAGTTTTTCACACCGAACAGCCAATGTCCGTCGGGAGAGAGGTGCAATCGATCATTACTCATTTCTCGGATTCCGGAGTGGATTCCGGAAATCGACGCAGCTTGATTCATCCGCAGTGTGGCAAGATCTATTGAGTACAGAGAACAACAGCCGTTAGGATCAACCGCGATCGGTCCTTCTACGTAGATCATTGAGCCATTTGCATCAGCAGAGATCTCATTCAGGCCAACACTGTTTGGCGGAAGATCGATATGGATGCGACTCACAGTCTGCAGCGATATCGGATCGAGCAATTCAAACCGGCTCGATTCGATGCGAGGACGAACTGTTTAGCATCTTGCGCGGATGCAACTGAGCAAGCCAACAGGAAGGTCGCAATTAGGGCTCGGGACATTAGTTTCACCCAGCGAAAGTGACCACTCGAATTCTACCACTCAATTACTAAACCTATCGGAATGCGAGGTTAGGCGTGGGAAAATGAATGTTCAGCTTATAGCAAATAAAGAGAAACAGGATCGCACCCAGAGTGGAAAAAATCAGGCCGGCGGGATGATATCGCTCGTTTGCCGGGCGGAAAAACATGTGGGTGACGGCACCGCCAAGGATCGATCCGATGATGCCGAGCACGATTGTCCAGAAGATCGTTATGTGTACGTGCATCACCGATTTCGCGATAACGCCAGAGATCAGCCCGATAAGAATGTACCAAATTAAGTGAAACACGCTTTTTTCTCCGTCGTTACCTTCAAGATGTCGTTAGACTAAAACCAGGGTAATGAACCACATTCCCTATGGCATCAATCAGCTTTCAGCATTGAAACTCGTTTGGCACAACTGAGTCTGTTCTTTATTGAACATATCCGAAAGCGCAGACTGACTTGTCTCCAAAGATGTCATCCGCGGCGCAAGGAAATCAAATAGGTTCGGGACCAGTGGGACTCGGATTGCTTGCGATAAATTCGTTAAGGTAAATTCGCAACCTTCTTCGCATCGCCGGTCAGCTCCAGAATATGCATTCCGGTGTTGGCGCGATCGACGATGTAAATGTAGCCGCGGTCGTCTAATTCCACGTTGTTGGTTTGAATCGCGATCTTGCATTTCTGGTCGGCGCCCTGGCCAACGCAGCGCTGATCGGTCTTATCGGTTACGGCGGGGATGAAGTAGGCGATTTCTTTCGGATTGTACGGGTCGCGAATGTCAACGGCGCGCAGGCCGGCGTTGAAATGCGCGATGAAAATGATGCGCTTGTAGTAGATCGGCGACATGCTCTCGTTCGTGGAATGCGTACCGAAGCGGCCTCCGCGGCTGCAGAAATTGCCGCTGGCCTCGGGCACGGTCCAGGTAGAGACGCCCAGGATTCTCGATTCCGTGGTGATGTCAAACATGCGCAGCAACTGCCTTGGCGCATGGCATTCATTGTCGGTAGTCTCGCCTACGACGGCGAGAAAATCGTGTTTCGCTTGCGCGCCATTCTTATCAAACTCCGCAACGTCCATCCCCATGAGCGGGTAGGTCGTATGCGCTCCGGCTTCCTCCGGGAGATCGAGTCTCCCGATGACCGGATACATCAGATTCGCCTCGGTGGGGTCCTTCGGACCTTTGAGCAGCTTGTCGCGATCGATGATCTCGATTACGCCGCCCTTGGAAGTTCCGTAACCTGCATAGACTCGATTGCCTGCTGGGCCGGTCGAAATGGCGCCATGCATATCGCTGGGCTGGAAGCCAGTTGAACCAGGTTGCTGACCGGGCAAGCCGAAGTCGCGAACGAAAACCGGTTCGGTCGGATCGCTCAGGTCGTAAACCTGCATCATGCGCTTGGCGCGCCAGCCGGGCTTGCCGGACACCAGGAACGCGATGCCGCTGTTACATTCCCACCAACTTTTATGCGTATCGACCAGCCCTTTGAGAACGACGGTCACGCGGCTGGGGTGCGCCGGATCGCTCACATCCCAGATTTCGTGAGAGTCGGTGCCTTTGGTGCGCAGTAAGTACACCTTGCTTTTGTCGGCATGCGGCAATTCAGAGCCGTCGCAAAGGCGTGTCATCTGCGCCCCGCCGGTTTCCCCCGGGCCGGGAACTCGCGGATCGCCAGGAATATGCGCCAGGTATTTGGGCTGTTTAGGATCGGTGACGTCGACAATCGAGGTGCCGTTGTCCTCGGTTTTCCCTGTAAGCGGATTCATCGCGGAGCCGCCATGATGCCCGATGTAAGCGATCCAGCGGTTGCCCTGTTTATGTATCGAGGGCTGGTACGCGCTGCGGCCCTGCAGGTCACTGTAGCCGACCAGATTCATATTCTTTGATTCCGGTTGTTTCTGAGCGCTGGCGGGCAGAGCGAATCCGGCAATCGCCAATCCAAGGACCACAAGGACGACCCAAGCTTTACGCGCGCAAACGTGGCACGACATAAATTCTCCTTCTCCGAATCCGCCGCCAAAGTCGGCTGTCGCGGGGCTCGATTGCAGAATCACGAACCTTACAATGTCTCTTTTCGAGCGTCTAAGCAGGCTGACGCGGGATGATACCACTACTGGAAATAACCGAGGAGTGATTCTTTTGCGGAAATTGGCGGTCTCAATACTTCACGTATCGCGTTGCGAATCAGCCTCAAAGCAACGTACCCCGTGCAGCTCGAAGTTTGCTACAGTCCATCCAGCCATTTTGAGTGCCCATTTTGGCAAGTTCGCGCGTAACTCAGGCACCAACACCCATGAAATTTTTGGCCCCACTGCAGCGTACTAACTAATGGATGCGAGGAGACATCCCGAGGGGATGAACCCCGCGGACCAGGCGAGCGAGCTGGAACTGATCGCCCATGCGAGGGCCGGCAACGCGGAAGCCTGGGGCGAACTCTACCGCCGTTTCGCTCCCGCGATTTTCCGATTCTGCAGACGGGCGATGCACACTCGTGAAGACGCCGAAGACGCCACTATGGACATTTTTATCAAAGTCCGACAGAAACTGTCGCAGTTCGATTCCAGCCGCCCGTTCAGCGCATGGCTCTACACGGTGGCCGCGAATCATTGCTGGGACCTGCTGCGGCGACGAAAAGGCAGGCAGGACCTGGAAACAGGCGAAATTGAGAATATGCCGCTCGAACACCCCGATCCCGGTCAGCTAGAACAATTGATCGAGAAAAGTACCAGCCAGGAAGTGCGGAGGGCGCTCGATCAGCTCCCCTCGCGGGCGCGCATGGCGCTGGTGCTGCGCT
>JAOAPW010000511.1 GCA_025463105.1 Candidatus Acidiferrum typicum
GGCCAAGAGCCAGGAAGTCGCGTTTGAAAATGTCCTCGAAGTGTTCTATAGTCTGCTCACGGACCTGCTTGATTTGTCCTGCTCTCCCTCGCAAAAGGTGTTGCGGAATCCGAGCCTGCGCAAGGAACTTGAAGCACTGAGCAAGAAGGTGGACGTCAAATGGGTCAGCAAAGCCGCCAAAGGATTTGATTCACTCCACGCGCGGCTGAGGCGAAATATTAATCGCTCGCTGGGGCTTGATGCAGTGGCTATCTCACTGGCTCGGGCCGTGCCGGAAGCAGATCGCTCCGTATCTCGATAACAAACGTAACCGAATTCATTTGTTGAGCATCATACGTGGTGAGCCGGTCGATCACCATTGCACGTCCAAACTAATAAGGAGTCTCGTTGTGAACCGTAAGCTATTTCGCCCTTCTCTCACGGAAGTCAAGGAACCTCCGCACACACAACGCACTCATCTAGCGGGGCCGCAGCCACATAAGAAGCCGGCTCCTCCCGAGCAAACGCATGCGGAAAATTTTTACTGGATCAAGCAAATGCAGGCCCGTACTCCGGTGGTGGTCGTTCTGACCGGCGGGGAAACTTTACACGGAACCGTCGAATGGTATGACCGCGACTGCATCAAACTGACCCGCACAGGTAGCCCTAACCTTCTCATTTATAAGCAATTCATACTGTACGTCTATAAAGATGGTGAAGAGGCTTCTCTGGGCGGATCGAACGGGCAATAGTTCTACCCTGAATCTTGCATCTCGCTACAACAGGGCCGCCCAGGGGTGTTGCGCCAGGGCGGCCTGAATCTATTGATTCTTCTTCGGCGATATAATTGCAAACGTCATGAGTGCTTTGCTTACCAGCCGCTGGTCTTCGTCCCTTACGTCGCAATCCACTACGCTGGTATTCCTTCCCTGACGCAAAACGCGAGCGTCCGCCTTGATTACGCCATGCTCGACGGCCTCGAGAAAATTGATTTTCATTTCGAGGGTGACCACGCGCGCTCCTACGGGCGCGGCCAGAAAGGCGGCGAATCCGCCTGCCGTATCGGCCAGCATTGCCAAAACCCCTCCGTGAACCACTCGATGGATCTGCTTGTGCAAATCCAGCACCGGCATCCGAAAAACCGCATGGCCTCGCTCGGCCCTCTCCAGAACAAATCCGAAATGGTTAATGGGATTGCTGTGGCGCAGACGTTCTGTAGCTCGCGCCAACGCTGCCTTGCTTAATTTTTCCCCCGGTTTCATGTTATGACGCCTTTCAACTGGCCGCGTTTACGTCTCAAAAACTGGTCTAAAAAATCTGACACTTTTTAACCCTGGCCCGCATCCAATTGGCGGTGAGCCCGAGGGTCGGGAATCTAGCATCCCGTCGCGCGGCGCGCAATAGATGTCCCGTGCAGTGATCGATTTGCTAAACTCTAAATATCATAAAAAATTAAGGTCATCATTCACCAGTCTTGAGGAGCAAAACGAGCGCCGCTCGGAACCATATGAAGATTGCAATCACTTGCTACCCCACGTACGGCGGATCAGGCGTCGTTGCGACCGAATTGGGAATGGAACTGGCAGCCCGCGGCCATGAGATCCATTTCATCAGCTACGCGCCGCCCATTCGCCTGACCGACAACAACGAACGGATTTACTTCCACGAAGTGGAAAATTCCAGCTATCCCCTTTTCGACCACGCCCCATACGCTCTGACACTTGCGGTGAAGATGATGCAGGTGGCCGAAGCCGAGGATTTGGACCTGCTGCACGTCCACTATGCCATTCCGCATTCGGTCAGCGCATTGCTGGCCCGCTCCATGGCGGCGCCCCGGAAATTGCCGTTCATTACGACGCTTCACGGCACGGATATCACGCTGGTAGGCAACGACCGAAGTTTTTTGCCCATCACAAAATTTTCCATCGAGCAATCCGACGGCGTGACCGCTATTTCCCATTATTTGAAACAACGCACGCTCGAGGAATTCGACATCAAGCATCCCATCGAAGTGATTCCGAATTTCGTGAATTGCGATCTCTACTGCAGAAAAGATGATCCTGCTCTGCGTGCTGAATGGGCCCCGGACGGCGAACCGATTCTTATGCATCTTTCAAATTTTCGTCCAGTTAAACGGCTCACCGATGTTGTCGAGATTTTTGCGCTGGTTCGCGAGAAAATGCGCGCGAAGCTCGTCCTGATCGGCGATGGACCCGACCGCGGCGCCGCGGAATACCTGGTCCGCAAGAAGAAACTGGTCCACGATGTCCACTTCCTGGGAAAGCAGGACTTCGTTTACCGCCACCTCTCGCAAGCGGATTTATTTCTGCTTCCTTCGGACATCGAATCTTTCGGTCTGGCCGCGCTCGAAGCGATGGCTTGCGAAGTTCCAGTGGTGGCCTCGAATGTGGGCGGCATACCCGAAGTTGTCGAGCACGGCGTTGACGGCTACCTTCACGAACCGCGCGACGTCGCGGCCGCCGCGGGATATGCGCTCGACATATTGTCACGATCGGATCACGGACGCGCCATGGGACAAATTGCGCGCATCAACGCCAAGAAGAAATATTGCGCCAACGATGTCATTCCGCTTTATGAGAACTACTATCGCCAGGTGATCGGGGCGGTAGCAACCACGCACGCTTAAGAAATTCAATTTCGTCATTCCGAGGAACGCTTCTGCCGAGGAATCCCTCTTTTTTCTGTCCGGCGCAAACTCCAGAGGGATTCCTCACTCCGTTCGGAATGACGGACAAGACGATAGCGTGGGCTAGTCCTATCGCGACATTCTGCCGTTGCCGATTGTCCGCGTCCATCAAGTGTGGGAACATCTCTTTGTGTCTACCCGCTTTCGGGCTCTGAAACATCGCAACTTTCAGCTCTTCTTCGCCGGCCAGCTTACCTCGCTCATCGGCACGTGGATGCAGTCGACCGCGCAGCTCTGGCTCATTTACAAGATGACGAATTCGCCGGCGCTGTTGGGTATTTTCGGATTCGCCAGCCAGATTCCGATTCTTTTTCTGGCTTCTCTCGGCGGTTACTTCGGCGATCGTTACAATCGTCACCTCGGCGTCATCTGGACACAAACCGTGGCGATGATCCTCTCGTTCATACTCGCGGCGCTCACACTGCTGGGCATCCTGCGCGTTTGGGAAATTATTCTGATCGCATTTTTTGCCGGTGTCGTGAGTGCGTTTGACGTGCCGATCCGCCAGGCCTTTCTTGTTCAAATGGTCGGACGAGAAGATCTTCCCAACGCCATCGCGCTGAATTCGTCGATCTTTAACGGAGCACGGGTCGTGGGACCAGCCATCGCCGGTTTCGCAATTGTGTGGTTCGGCGAGGGCTGGTGTTTTTTCTTGAACGGCATCAGCTTTCTTGCGGTGATCATTGCGCTGCTGATGATGCAGCTCCCTGAATTCAAGCCTCGTCCGAGTACCGGCTCACCGTTGCAAAATTTCGTGCAGGGTTTCCGCTTCGCGATGGCCGACCGGCCTACTCGCTCCGCCCTGCTGCTTTTGAGCCTGCTGAGCCTGCTCGGCCTGCAGTATTCCGTGTTCATGCCCATCTTCGCCCGCGACATTCTTCACGGTGGCGCAGGCAGGCTGGGCATGCTGATGAGTTTTGCAGGAGTTGGAGCGGTCATCGGGGCGCTGCATTTTGCGGCGCGAACCGATTACAAAGGCCTGGTCGAATGGATTGCCGCAACTTCCACGACCTGCGCGATCGGACTCATCGTGTTTTCGCAGTCACGCGTCATCTGGCTCTCGGCGCTGACGCTGATGGCAGTCGGTTTTTCGACCACCTCGCTCATGGCCGCGACCAATACCATCGTGCAGGGCCGCGTCCCCGACGAGTTGCGCAGCCGCATCATGGCCGTTTACGCAACGATGTACATGGGCGTACAGCCGTTGGGCGCATTGATAGCCGGCGGTTTGGCCAAGCGATTCGGCGCGCCGCACGCGCTTGGGGCGTTAGGAGCGGTCTGCCTGCTCGGCAGCCTCTACTATGTTTTTCGCGTGGCTATGCGAGTGGAGGAAATTCCAGGATCGACGGAACCTCAGGCAGGGTTGGGACGATAAATCCAATCAAGTTTCACGAGATTCTTCGCTTCAGATCCATTCACGGCCGCAAGAATCTCGTCCACCATGGGACGCAGCGGCGCTAGCGAACATACGGGATCAGTCATTGCCGCATCACCGGTGAGAAGAAATGCCTGGCAGCGGCACCCGCCAAAATCTCGTGCGCGGCGGTCGCAGCTCCGGCAGGGTTCCGGCATCCATTCCTCGCCGCGGAATTTTTGAAATACTTCCGATTTTTCCCAAATCTCACGCAGGCTGCGATCTTTCAAATTATCGAAACGCAGGCCCGGAATAATTTGGGCTGCATGGCACGGGAGCGCGTCGCCATTGGGCGCGATTAACATCAACTTTTGCCCCCACCCGCCCATGCACGCTTTCGGATATTTCGCGTAATAGTCGGGCACCACGAATTCAACATGAATTTTGCCGCGGAGGCGTTCTTCGGCGCGCTTGAGAAGTTCGAGGGAGCGATCGAGTTGCTCGCGCGTGGGAAGAAGATTTTCGCGATTGGCAAAAGCCCATCCGTAATACTGAACGTTTGCAAATTCGATGCGCCCGGCACTTGAAGATTCGCCGAGCGCCAGCATCTCTTCGATGCGATCGATGTTGCGGCGATGGATGACGAAATTCAGCGTTACGGCCACACGCCGCCGCTTGAGCCATTCAAGAACGAGGAGTTTTTGTGCGTGCGCTTTCGTACCGGATATTTCGTTGGCGGAATCTTCAGCAGCTCCCTGAAAACTCAATTGGATGTGATCAAGCCCCGCTTCGACGAGCTCGTCGAGTCGCGATTCATCGAGCGGAAGGCCGGAAGTGATCAGGTTGACGTATAAGCCGGTGCCGCGGGCGGCAC
>JAOAPW010000007.1 GCA_025463105.1 Candidatus Acidiferrum typicum
CTCATCCTCATGCGATTTCGCGCCTGAAACGCCAACTCCGCCAACGCATTCGCTCTGATACATGATGGGCAGTCCGCCTTGCACGGCAAGCCTGCCCGGAAACGCAGCGGTCGCGGGGCGTTCCTTCACTACATCTTCCAGAGTCTTGGTTGGTGTGCGCGCCGCTGCGGCGGTTTGCGCCTTGAGAGTCGCGATCGGGGCACTCTGTCCCTGTGCGCCGTCCAAACGTTCCAGGTGAAGCAAGTATCCACCCTCATCGACTACGGCGATGCTGACATTCCATTTGTTCTTTTCTGCTTCCACCTTGCAAGCAGCCACGATTTTTTGCGCATCTGCAGCACTCAGGCACGATTTATTCCGCACACATTCTCCTTTTTCGCGAACGATTGAATTTAAAAATGATAAACGACACGAGAAGACATTTGAAAATTTCTAAATTTTTCGCAGCCTACCAGTAATTTGAACCCCCGGGAACGCCGATCTCCCGATTGGCGTTCCCGGGAGAATCGAATTAGTTACCCGACTTTGGCGACGCGGGCACGGTCCCCTCCGGCTTGAAGGCCGTTAGCGTATGCATGGCAATCCCCGCATACCAGAACGTTCCCTGAGCATCCTGCTCGATCTTGGGAGGGTAGAGTCCGCCCATGCGCGTGCCATGCGGACCAGGATGTTCCCGCCCCATAATGTCCGGGAAGGGTTCCGGGTAATAAGTATATTTTTTCGTCTTCTGGTCAAACTTGGCCAGAACGCCGTAACTTCTGAGCGTCACCCAGATGTTGTCTTGTGAATCGGCGTAGCACTCATATCCACCGAAAAATGCGTACGGGTCCTTATACTCTGTGATCTTTCCTGTGTCCGGATCGAGCATTCCGAGCGCCTGCCCGATATGTTCGGAGAACCAGACTTTGCCCTTCGAATCCACCGTAAGGCGGCGGGGACCGGAAGGCTGCGTCGGCGTTGGATATACCGACCATTTGTCGGTCTTCGGGTCGTAGCCGACGATTTTGTGCGATGTCATACCTACGGCCCAAACACGGTCCTTCTGATCGACGGTCATGCCGTAGTAATGGGCATTCGCGTCACTCGGCGAGGGATCGTATTCGGTGATTTTCTTCGTTACTGCGTCGAGCTTGCCGATTTTGCTCTTGCCCTGCATTTCGGTAAACCACAAATTGCCTTTGGAATCCGAACGAATCGTATGCGGCGTGCTCCGGGTCGGCGTTTCGTAATGAGTGACCTTCCCGGTTTCAGGATCGAGTTCGCCGATCGAGCTTTCGTCGATTTCGGCTGTGTAGACGTGCCCGTCCTTGGCTTGCGTAATTCCGTGCGGACCGACTACGCGGTGTCCAAGATCGGGATTCGGAAGCACGTAGGTCCTGAAGCGCCCGGGATAATCTAATCTGTGAGTGTCCATGCCCTGAACCGAGTCCACGCCCATTTCGGCCACATAAACCGTCGGCGTAAATTTGCTGGGCCAGACATCATGGCTGGAAATATCTTCCTCGGTCTTTCCTGGCGGAGGAGGAGGAAGCTCATACTCGATGTTGATAGCCTTGGAAAGAGCCGCTTCGTCCAGCGGAAGATCGTCCAGTTTCAGATCGAGCGGTTTTGCGTCCAGCGAAAAGGTATCCGAAAAATATTTGATGATGTCTTCGCGTTTATCTTCAGGGATTGCCGCGGGATTTACTTGAGGAACGCCCGTGTGCCTGCTGGTTCCATCCATGTCAAACATGCGGCCTACCGCGCGTCTCCAGGCATCCTCATCCCGTCCGCCAATTCTGTGCCAGGGAATGTGCTCATAACCGTGGCAGCCCATGCAGTTATTCATCAGGTAGTCGCGAGTCGGTCCGGGTGGATACAACGTGTCGAAATCGACGAGTTCGGCTCGCAATTTGTCCGGCTTGACTTTAAGCGCCACATCCGCGGTTTTTGCCTCTCCGACCTTCAATTCAACGCTGGGCGCGGTGGAATCAAATCCGTCCTGCAGAGCGGACATCTTATAAGTTCCCGGCGGCAGATTATAAATTTGATAGTGCGCCTTATTTGTGAAAACGGTGTAGACGATATGCCGCTCGGTATCCGTAGCTCTCACGCGGACGGCATAGAGCGCGGGGATGTGCTTTCCCGACGCCTGACTCAGCGCGTAATCCCTGTCGGCAGTGACGGTTCCGGAAATTGTTCCACTCTGCGGTGTCGCCGTCTGCGCCGAACTGCGTGACGCCCACACCAGAAAGCCAGTCACAATCAAAAATCCGCCCGCCAACATTGTCTTCATCAATTTCATCATTTCACCTCATCCCACCCTGGGGGTCGCCACTAAATCGTAGCATCGAAAACCACCGCCTGCTTCATTAATTCGTATACCAAGATGCGCTGGCCTGTCAACTTGCTGCCTGATTAGGTAGTGCCCTGACTTAGAAAATAATTAGAATGATTGGACGAGGAGGTCGGCGCATACTGTCTCGTTCAGTTCGAAATTCTGGAGCACACTTCTCGAACATTTGGAAGGATTTGCAGCCAGGAGAAAGCAAAAATGAATTCGTCTCAACCGAATACAATAGAGTTGACGGTCAGCCGAACGGTACAGGCAAGTCCCGCCGAAGTCTTCGACGTATGGATTGACTCGAGTAGTCCCGGGAGCCCATGGTTCGGTGTTGCGCGGGCAATTCTTCAACCCGTCGTCGATGGCCTCTTCTATCATCTGGTTCAATTCGAAGGCCACGATTGGGCCCACTACGGACGTTTTACCGTACTGGAACGGCCGCGGCGCATTGCGCATACCTGGGTTTCCGAGGCCACCCGTGGGCTGGAGTCCATGGTCACCTTAACCCTCGAGCCTCAGGGCGACCAGACATTGGTGCATTTGCGTCATTCAAATCTCCCAAACGACGCAATGGGGCGCCGCCATGAAGAAGGCTGGGGCTTTGTCCTCGGTATGATCGTAGAGCGGTTCAACAGGCGTTCGCGTCCCGTCTAGGTATGTAGCACAGGCTTCAGCCTGTGTGCTATTGCGACGCGAAGGTCAAATCCACCCATGCTGAAGCCTGTGCTACTAAAACCCCTTCAACCTTTCATTGACGGACTTCGGGAATGCCCCGTATAATAGTGGTTTCCGATTTGCATCTGGAGGGGCGATGTACGCCGTCATTCGAAGTGGAAGCAAACAGTACCGTGTAGCACCAGGCGACACCGTGAAGGTGGAAACTTTGCCCGGCAAAGTGGGCGGGGAGATCACCTTTGGCGAAGTGTTGGCCGTAGGCACCGATGAAAAGAAACTGCTGACCGGACCAGACGCCGCAAAAGCGAAAGTCGTGGGAAAAATCATCGCGCAGGGGCGGCATCCGAAAATCACGGTCCTGAAATTCAAGACCACGAACCAATACAAGATCTGCCGCGGTCACCGGCAAAACTATACTGCCGTCCAGGTCAGCGGCATCGAACTCTAATTAGTCCAAATTTTTAGCGGGCTTCAGGTTGCGCCTGCAGTCGAGGGGATTTCCTAATGGCACATAAGAAGGGCGGCGGCTCCTCCGTAAACGGCCGCGATTCGCAGGGACAGCGGCTGGGCGTCAAGCGGTTCGGCGGACAGCTGGTTCACGCCGGCACGATCCTGATTCGCCAGCGAGGCACGCGTCACAAGCCCGGCATCAACGTCGGCCGCGGCAAGGACGACACGCTGTTCGCGCTGATCAATGGAGTCGTGCTGTTTCAAGACAAGGGCCAGGACGGCCGTTTCATCAGCGTGCTGCCTCCCGAGCAGGCTGCCGAATTGGCAAAGCCCAAGCCCGTGGTCGCCTCGGCGGAGTAACCGGTTTTTTGAATTTCCCAGGCGTCCCGACCGGGTCGGGACGCCTTTTGTGTTTCAGGAAGCGGTATTCACATGTTTGTTGATGAAGCCAAAATCTACGTGAAGGCCGGCGATGGCGGAAACGGCTGCGTCGCGTTTCGGCGTGAAAAATTTGTTCCGCGTGGCGGGCCCGCCGGAGGCGATGGCGGCCACGGCGGCAGCATTTACCTCGAAGCGAATCCGCACGACAACACTTTGCTGCGTTACCGCTACAATCGCGAATTCAAGGCCGATCGCGGACGCCACGGCGAAGGCTCAAACTGCTCCGGACATGCCGGCGGAGATATGACTCTGCTGGTTCCCGTTGGCACCGTCGTTACCGATCAAGACTCCGGCGAACAGATTGCCGATTTGACCAAGCCGGGCCAGCGCGTGCTGGTCGCGCAGGGTGGGCGAGGCGGGCGCGGCAATCAGCACTTCGCCAAGCCGTGGCACCAGGCGCCGAGAGAATCCGAGGAGGGTGTGCCGGGCCAGGAGCGTCACCTGCATTTTGAATTGAAGCTGCTGGCGGATGTGGGATTGGTCGGCTTTCCAAACGCCGGAAAATCCACCCTGATTTCGCGCATCTCGGCTGCGCATCCGAAAATTGCCGACTATCCGTTCACAACACTGGAGCCGGGCTTAGGCGTGGTTTCCGCCGATAGCGCTCTGGGCAAACCTTCCGAGCGAAGCGGCGGGCGCACATTTGTCGTCGCCGATCTTCCCGGACTGATCGAAGGGGCGCATACCGGCGTGGGACTCGGCATCCGTTTTCTGCGGCACATCGAGCGCACCAGGCTGCTCGCGCATTTGATTGATACCAGCGACGCCTCCGATCGCGATCCGGTGCACGATTTTGAAATCATTTGCGGGGAGCTTGCGGCATTCAGCGAAAAACTTGCCGCCAAGCCGATGATCGTCGTGGGAACAAAACTTGACGCGACCACCGACCGCGCGCGCCTGGAAAAATTGCGCGACTTCTGTGCCTCGCGCGGAATTGAGTTCCACGCGATTTCTGCCGCTTCCGGTGAAGGCATACCGCAACTGGTGCGGGCGATGGCTGACGCTCTCGATCGCCTGGCGCCGCAAGGCGCGGTGGATGAGGCCGCTGACTTGGCCGAGCCGGCCAAGAGTAATACCCCGGCAGTCGCCCCCCAAACTGACGCTTCCCGAACGGATAACCGTTGAGTGTAGCGCCGCCGCAAGCCCGCAGCGCCGCCCCCGTTAGTGCAGGCGAGCGTAGAATTGCGCTCTTTGGCGGCACGTTTGATCCGATCCATGTCGGACATTTGGCAGTCGCGCGCGCCGCGGAGCGCCGCTTTCATCTTGATGAAATCCACTTCATCCCCACGGGCCGTCCTCCACACAAGCATCGCAGGGGAATGGCATCCTACGCCGACCGCTACGCGATGGTAGCGCTCGCCTGCGCGGATCATCCACGATTTATCGCCTCGCTGGCCGAATCTGGTCCGGGGCATTCGGGCCGCGAAGTGTATTATTCGGTGGAAACGGTGCGGCATCTCAAGCAAAAATTCCACGGGACGGATACTCGTTTGTATTTTTTGCTGGGAGCGGATTCGTTTCTCCATATACCGTCATGGAAAGATTATGAAACGCTGCTGGGATTGTGCGACTTCATTGTGGCCAGCCGTCCCGGCTTTCGGGTGGAAGCGCTGCGTCTGGTAATTCCTCCAGACCTTTTGGCGAGAAAGGGCGCCGAACACGGGCCCCTTGACCCGCGCGCGATTATCCTGCGCCGCACGTCGGTGTTTGTGCTTGATACGGTTTCCAGCCACGTTTCCGCCACGGAAGTCCGCGAACGCCTGGACCGCAAGGAATCAATCCACGGGCTTGTGCCGCCGCGCGTGGAGGAATACATTACGAAGCAGGCCCTTTACCGGTGACAGAAAAAAAAGATTTGTTGCAACCCGAACTTCGCGTGGCCATCGCCGCGGCGCAGGAAAAGCAGGCGGCGCAAATAACGCTGCTCGATTTTCAGGGACTTGGCGCGTTTACCGATGGCTTTCTGGTTTGCACTGGTTTCAGCGCGCCGCAGGTCGACGCGATTTGCGACGAGATTGAAAAACAACTCGAGCGAATTGGCGTGGAGTTGATGCACCGCGAAGGCAAGGCCGGCGCCGAATGGATGCTGCTGGATTTCGGTAGCTTCATCGTGCACGTTTTCACGGAACGAGCGCGCCATTATTATGATCTCGAGCGTTTGTGGCGCGCCGCACGCCGCATTGACTTTACCGAGCGGCGCGCTCCGGGAGCGGCAGAGGCGGAGGGATGAGTGAACCGCGCATGGCGTGGATCGCCGAGGATCCCGCGTCGAAAGCTGTTGTAGAGCTCGCGCGCAAGGTCGCGGAAACATCCACGACCTTGCTCATCACGGGAGAAAGCGGCACCGGCAAAGACCATCTCGCGCGCCTGATCCACGAACTGGGACCGCGACGTGATGCCCCGTTTCTAAAAATCGATTGCGCGAGCCTTCCGCAGGAATTAGTTGAATCCGAATTATTTGGTCACGAGCGCGGCGCTTTCACGGGCGCGGTGGAGCGCAAGCTGGGCCGGTTGGAAATGGCCGGAACAGGAACGATTGTGCTGGATGAAGTCGCGGCGCTCTCCCCCGCCACGCAGGCGAAGCTGCTCCGCGTGCTCGAAGAGCGGCAATTCGAGCGCCTGGGAAGTACCGAAACGATCACGATTGAGGCGCGCCTGGTGGCGCTGACAAATTCCGAATTGGCCCGGCTGGTTGCGGACGGACAATTCCGCGAAGATCTTTTTTTTCGTCTGAGTGTTCTGACCATTTCGCTTCCGGCGCTGCGCGAACGCCCCGCGGATATCCTGCCGCTGGCCGATGCGTTGCTGGAACGCGCGGCACGCGTGCACGGCCGCCACGGCGCGGTCTTTACCGAGCCTTTGCGGCGGATGCTTGTGGCCTATGGCTGGCCCGGCAACGTGCGTGAACTCAAGAATGCCATCGAACGCGCACTCGTCTTCTCGACGGCAGTAACGCTCACGCCTGACAATTTTCCCGAATCCGTCCGCGCCGCGGATGCCGCCGCCGGATCCTCGCTTCGTTCCCTCGAAGAAATCGAACACCAGGCGATTCGCGCCACGCTCGAAGCCACGCGCTATAAAATCAGCAAGAGCGCCGAAATTCTCGGCATCAGCCGCAAGACCCTGCTGGACAAACGCAAGAAGTACGGATTGAATTGAGGTCCGGCGGCAGGCGAGCGGATCGCAAAAACAGCGGGACGCCGGCGCTACCGAAGCACTGATGAAAATCCGGCTGGTCATGCTCGGGAAAACGCGCCGTGCGGAAGTTCGCGCGCTTGTGGACGACTATGTGGCGCGCATCGCGCGGTTCACGGCAATTGAAGTCACGGAGTTGCGCGAAGATTCACCAGCGTCAATCCGCAAACTGGCTGTCGATTCCGCCGCAACTATCGTTTTGCTCGACGACGCGGGAAAACATCAGACCTCAGTGCAATTCGCCAAATGGCTGGCCGAGATGCGCGATCGCGGCGCGCGCGAAATTGTTTTTCTTTGCGGCGCCGCCAAGGGCTTTCCTGACGCTCTTCGCCGCCGCGCGACACAAAAACTTTCACTCTCCTCTTTTACATTTTCGCACGAACTGGCTCGCGCTATGCTCGTCGAGCAAATTTATCGCGCGCTCGCCACACTCGCCGGGCACCCGTACCCGAAATAAAATCTCCCGGAGCAGTACCCTAACTCGCTCCTGCATGTGACGTGCGTTACGTTTGCGCGCGACCTAGGTGGTTTTTTAGAATTGCCTGGATGCAACCCGCCGCCCGGATGTAGAATCGAGTTTATGTAAGGCCAAAAACGGGGTCCACCCCCGCGAACTCGTCCGCAGGTCTTGCGGAGCTGTAGCGGAGGCCTTGAATGTCAAACTCAACATTTTCGAAAATTACTTCCGGAATAATAATTCTGTTTGTGTGCACAGCGGTCCCTGTGTTCGGTCAACGTGGCGGAGGCGGCGGCTCCCACGGCGGTGGCGGTGGGGGATTTCACGGCGGTGGCGATGGCGGCGTCCATGGTGGCGGAGGCGGTGGGGGCGGCGCCCGTATGGGTGGCGGTGGGTCACCCGGAGGAGGCTCGCGTTCCGGTGCGTCACCGAACGTGGGCGGGGGATATTCCCGCCCGATGTCAGGCGTGGCGCCCCGATCCGGGGCGGTTAGATCCGGCGGTCGCGTTTTTTCTTACTACGGCAGGTCAGCAGCCGGTGGCCAAAGGCCGGCAGCTTCGTCGATGGCTCGTTCTGAAGTAGATGGGCAGTGGCATACTTTCGGCGGCGTGCCGTCCGGACATGGACCTGTAGCTTCCGCATGGCAGACTCGCGGCTCACCGGGCACGAGTTGGCAGACCTTTGGTGGTGCTGGAACAGCGGGCGCTCACACAACGAGGAGTTTCTCAGGGCAGGGCAACCAGATTTGGGAAAACGCTCCGCTGGTGCGCAAGGCCGGCCCTTCTCGCACGATATCCGGCTTCCGTGGCAATTTAAATGGATTCGGCGCCTTCCGAACTCCGCGGCTCGGCGCACCGTTCATGTCGCGACGTGGTTTCGGTTTCCGTGAACCTGAACGTTGCTGGAATTGCGGCTTCGGATGGGGTTTCGGACTGGGCTGGTGGCCCGGGTGGGGATTTAGCTGGGGACGTGGCTGGTGGCCCGGCTGGGGATTTGGCTGGCCATCGTTCGGGTATTGGAATTGGGGCCCGGCATGGATCGATCCAATCTGGGGCTGGCCTGGATACTATTACGGTGGCTACGCACCAGGGTATGCGCCTGATTATTCCTACGACGGCAATTACTCGTCTTCTACTCCGCCCGAAAATGATCAGAGCAATGACGTACGCGCCGCGCCGGTTGATGAAGGTTACCCGCCGTCGTCTCCCGAAGTGAAGGTCGAGATGCCGGTGTTTCTGTATATGAAGGATGGTTCGGTATACGCCGCGAATGATTACTGGGTCGAGGATGGGAAATTGCACTACGTGCTCTCGACGGGCGCCGAAAAAATGGTGGACCTGGACCAAGTCGACATAAAACTCACCATCTCCGAGAATGTCGACCTCGGAGCAGTGGTTATATTCAAGCCGCGACCTAAATAGGACAGGCACTCTTGCCTGTCCGCGTGCGCCGAGGCGACGTTCGACCCGGACAGACAGAAGTGTCTGTCCTACATTTCAGCGCGCTGGCGCGGGAAATTGGACTTTCGGCGCCTCGCGGGATGTTTCGGGAGCAGCGAAATAAGCATTGTTGCGCTGGAACCCCGCCCAGCCCGCATAAATATTGTTCGGAAACAGTCCGATGTAGGTGTTGTAGTCTTGAATCGCGTCATTGTATCTCTTACGCTCGACGGCGATTCGATTTTCGGTGCCCGCCAATTCATCCTGCAGCCGAAGAAAATTTTCATTCGATTTTAATTGCGGATAATTTTCGACGATCACGAGCAACCGGCTGAGCGCATTATCGAGCTGGCCGTTCGCGGCGATTTTATCGGCGGGCGTCTTTGCGCCCATCAGCGCGGAGCGAGCTGCGGCTATATCATGAAAAACAGTTTGTTCTTGCGCGGCAAAACCTTTCACTGTCTCGACAAGGTTGGGAATCAAGTCCGAGCGGCGCTGGAGCACCACATCAACCTGTGACCATTGGGACTTCACCGCTTCATTCTTGCGCACCATTTCGTTGCGCCTGCTGACGAACGAACCGCCGATTAGAAATGCGGCGAGCACCAACACAACCAGTGCGATGATTCCTGCTTTCATGTCTGGTCTCCTTCACTCAACTGCGTTCAGTCAACAGCGTTCGCTCAGGTGCGTTCACTCACTTGCGCGCGTCAAGTTCACGGTCGAATTCATCCGTTACCGCTTCCACAAAAGCAAAATACCGCTCGAGCGTTTCCTCGACGGCAATTCCCTGCTGCTTCTGTTTTCCTTCGCGAAATTCAAGGATCGTTAGAAACGCGCCCGGATCGGCATGAGCGAATTGCGCAACGCGTTCAATGGCCGCGCGCTTATTGGCG